>JANXNT010000102.1 GCA_025353985.1 Limnoglobus sp. | reverse complement strand
CGATGGCAAGAGCAACCGCTTGTTCATCGCGGACAGTACGCACCACCGCATCGTCATTACCGACCTCGACGGAAACAAGATCGACATCGTCGGCACCGGCTCGCCGGGGCGTACCGATGGGGCCTTCGATGTGGCCCGGTTCGACGACCCGCAGGGCATGGCACTCGACGGCGAAACACTCTACGTGGCCGACCGCAAAAACCATTGTATTCGTGCCATCGACCTCAAAGCGAAGACCGTCAGCACTGTGGCCGGCACCGGAACGCAAGAGGGCGATGCCACGAATCGGCGTCTCGATCAGGCGATTACCGGGACGAGTATCGGCTTGAATAGCCCATGGGATTTGCTGGTGATTGGCCGCGAATTGTACATCGCGATGGCGGGGCACCACCAGATCTGGACGATGGAACTCGACACGAAGAAGATCAAGCCGTACGCCGGTAGTGGCCGCGAGAATATCAAAGATGGCCCGCTGTACGCCGCCCAGTTCGCGCAACCTTCGGGCCTCGCCACCGATGGCAAGTTCCTCTATGTGGCCGACAGCGAAGTGAGCGCGATTCGCAAAGTGCCACTCGGCGGCGAAGGGAGTGTGACGACGCTCGTCGGCGAGGGATTATTCGACTTCGGCGACATCGATGGAGTCGGCGAGAAAGTGCGACTGCAACATGCGCTCGGTGTGATTTATCACGAAGGCAAGCTAATTATCGCCGACACGTACAACAGCAAGTTGAAGTTCCTCGACCCGACTACGCGAACCTGCACGACGTTCCTCGGCGGCGATGACGCTGACAGTTTCTTCGCAGGGCCGCTGTTCAACGAACCCGCCGGACTGAGCATCGCGAACGGCAAAGTCTACGTAGCCGACACCAACGCAAGCCGCATCCGCGTCGTCGATCTGGCTACGAAAAAGGTCAGCACATTGGCACTCAAAGGCGTGCTGCCACCCCCGCCGCAAAAAGAATGGCTACCGCCCACCGAACCGAAGAAGTAACTTGTTCTTACCCCAACGGGGTTCCATCTGATAGCCCAGGGTTAGACGTTTCGTCGTACCCCTGGGAGTACGAACGGGATGAACGATATGGCGCGTCTAATGGCAATCGTGGCGATGTGCGTGGCGGTGTCGAGTGCAACGGCAGCCGACAAGGACGCTTGGTACGTCAAAGCCGTGAAGAAACTCGAAGTGACCATCGAACCCGCGCAAGCCAAACCGGGCGAAACGGTGACGCTGAAATTGCTCGTCCACCTTAACGACGGCTATTACACCTACCCGCTCAAGCAAGAAGACAAGAACGCGGCAGGCATGGTCAACAAAATCGCGTTCGCCGACGGCACCGGTTTGATCTTTGTCGGCGAAACGAAAGACCCGATCGACTTCGACACGAAAGCCGAACCCGAACTCGGCATCAAAGAGCTGCGAATTTACCGCAACGAAGTGATTTACGAACGCAAAGCCGTCGTCTCGCCAAAGGCCAAGGCTGGCGAGATCGCGATCGCATTGAAGTCATTCCGGCTGAACGTCTGCGACAAATCGAACTGCTACCCAACGAAAACCGTAACGCCCGAAGCCAAGTTCAAAGTCCTCGAAGGCCCCGCCACACCAGTGGCCAAGGAGTTCCAGGACGAAGTCCGCAAAGCCCTCGACGAGAAGTAAACGAAGTTTTCACGTTTTGTTAGCCCGAAGCGCTAGCGAGGGAGTCGTGGCGAGTCTTCGAGACGCGACGCAAAACGTTCATTTTTGGCACACGAAATTTCGTGTTTCGCAGACTCACCACGACCCGCAATCGCAGACTATGAACGTCCCTCGCTAGCGCTTCGGGCTAACGGGAATGTTAGCCCGAAGCGCTAGCGAGGAAGTCGTGGCGAGTCTGCGAGTCACGACGCAAAACCTTCATTCCGGGCGTACGAACGGTCGTGTTTCGAAGACGCATCGCGAACCGCAATCGCAGAAGGTGAACGTCCCTCGCTAGCGCGTCGGGCTAACGGGATCGGAATTACTAGCACGAATCGCTCGGGAACAGAACCAAAACCGGGACGCCCTTTAATCCCGTTTGCGATGGAACAGAGCGTATCCGGGCTGCGTGAGTTCGACGACGACGCCGTAGGGATTTCCCGTGCCTGGCAGTGGAAGTTGCGCACCGAGGGAGATTTGCCATTTCTTCGGCAGGAAGAACACCCCGCCGATGACGGCTACGCTGATGTCGCGATACCCCGTAATCACGTCGGCCTGAAAGTGAAACTTGTCTTTGATGATCGGGATCTCGGTTCCGGCCATGAAGCCGAACCGCGGCCCTGGCCCGCCATAAGCGATGTTCGCGTAGTAACCGCCACCGTAAAATTTGGCTTTGTCGTCGGGCAACGTCAACTCGTTGATGACCCAGGTGAAGTTCTGATAGCGAATGTCGCGCTTCTGCCCCGCCGGGTTGAAGCCCATCTGACTACCGATGCCGAGCGACCAAACGTCGTCGATTAGCTCGAAACCTTTTTGTGCGTTGAACAACACATCGGGGTTCACTTGTTGTTGGCCGAACGAGGTGCCTTTGTTCTTTTCGTAAAAATTGAAGTCGAGCGCGTTGAATCCGACTTCCCAACCGCGGCCGATACCCACGTCGATCGTCGTGTTGCTCGAACCGACGGGCCGCGAGAAGTTGAACTGCTCTTGGAAGAAAACATCGCCCGATTTGGTGATCTGCCCACTCGGGACGTTGAACAAGTTTTGCTGCGCACACGAGCTGTGCGACGTGACGACAACGCCAATCGCAGCCATGGCGAACGCACCGAGAGTTCGCGACAAAAAGCGAGTCATGCCGACGCCTTCATGGATGCGAAGAGACTATCCGCTAGAGTCAGTATCGACCGTATCCGCCAGGGACTTGATTTCACTCCGATTTCCCGCCTGTCCATCCAAATTGCCACTGCGATGCGAGGATTCAGGCTGTAGTGTGGCACCGATGCGCACCCCGAACATTCCTGTTCTAGATTGTTCAGAATGGGAACCATCGTGGTCTCGCCAGGCTGTCTTGTTCGTTTCGAGCGCGAAAATGGAACTGCGGAGTGAATCGTCTACCGAGTCGGTGACCGATACGCCAATGCCCCGGCTGGCCACGAAGCCAATAGCGGCGAAGACGTTCGAGCTTTTCCTGATCAGCGTGGTCGGGTTGTTCCTGGAATTGATGCTGATTCGCTGGATCACCACCGAAATTCGCATCTTCGCCTACCTGCAAAATACGGTGTTAGTCGTTTGTTTCCTCGGCCTCGGCATGGGCTGTTGGGATTGCCGCAAGAAATTCGCGTTGCGGAACGTGCTGATCCCGCTCGGGATTCTGGTGGGCCTGCTCGCTTTCCCGCCGACGCGGATTAACCTCGGTAACACCATCACCGATTTGCTGAGTGGATCGACCGGCATGACGATCTGGGGCGAAACGCATTCGAGCGGCCTCGTCGCATTGCTCGGCGGTTTCATTGGCCTCGTTATCACGTTGTTGCTCATGCGATTACTCTGGGCGGTGTTCGTGCCGTTCGGCCAACTCCTCGGTTCGATCCTCAACGAACACCCGCACACACTGTGGGCGTATTCGGTCAACGTCGCCGGGAGCCTCATCGGTATCTGGTTGTTCGTGGCGTGCAGCGCGTTCGGTTTGCCGCCGGTCGCGTGGTTTGGTTCGTTCGCGCTCGGTGCCGCGTATTGGCTCGGTTCGGGTGGAAAATCGAAAGCAGTCGACGGCCTGTTGCTGATGCTGATCGTTGCGGGTGGCGCGCTTGCCGGGTACGAACCGGGCTGGCTCGAAACGCAATGGTCGCCGTATCAGAAGCTATCGGTGTACGCCGTCGGCGGAGACCGCGAATCGACATTCTGGGCACAACTTCGCGGCGAACGGGTACCCGCCGATGCCGGCATTGGCACGCACCTCATCGCAGTCAACAACGTTGGTTATCAAGCGACGATCGATCTTCGACCCGAGAACGTGGCAAGCCACCCGGACAAATTTCCGCTCGAACAACGTGGCCTCTCGCAATACGACCTTCCCCCGAAACTGCACGTGAAGCCCAAGATGGCGTTAGTCGTAGGGGCCGGTACCGGGAACGACGTGGCGGGGATGCTGCGCAACGGCGTCGAGAAAGTCATCGCCGTCGAGATCGATCCGACGATCATCCAGTTCGGCAGAAAGTATCACCCCGAGAAGCCGTACGACGATGCCCGCGTGACGATCGTCAACGACGATGCGCGATCGTACTTCGCCACGACGACCGAGAAATTCGACGTGATTACCTTCGGGTTGCTCGATTCGCACACCACGACATCGATGACGAACGCGCGACTCGACCACTACGTTTACACCGTCGAAAGCCTGACCCACGCGAAGACGCTGCTCAATCCGGGCGGCATTATCTTCCTGAG
>JANXNT010000100.1 GCA_025353985.1 Limnoglobus sp. | reverse complement strand
GTACGGTGAGGTCGTGCGAAACAAGTACGACCGTCACGCCCGATTCGCGGTTGATTTCCTCGATGAGGTCGTAGAATCCGCGTTGGTCTTTGAAGTCGATCCCCGATGCGGGTTCGTCGAGTAGTAGCAGTTCGGGTTTCGGTTCAAGCGCGAGCGCCAACATGACACGTTGCAGTTGCCCGCCGGAAAGTCCTTCGATCGGTCGATCGAGCGTATGCGCGACGCCGACTCTTTGCAACATTGGGAGAATGCGACGCACGGCCCACTTCGAGACCCCGAAGAATAATGGCTTGGTTTGCAGCATTAAACCGATGAGATCGCGAACCGTAATCGGCAACGCGGCTTCGATGGTCAAGCGTTGTGGCACGTACCCGACGTGGTCGGGGCGCGGGTGGGTATGGTTCTGCCCGCAGGCAAACTTTACTTCGCCGCGGTACGGAAACTCGCCCACTAAAGCGCGCAACAGCGTCGATTTTCCGCAACCGTTGAGGCCGACAACGGCGGTGATCAATCCGTTGGGAATGTCGCAATTGAGGTCGAATAAAATCGGACGACCGCCCCGCTCGACCCGGAGATTCCGGATCGAGACCATGGGCGGCCGCGTGTCGTTCACCGCGAGGGATATCACGTTATTTCAGCACCTTGGCGAGCGCTTCGAGGTTTTCACGCATCTTCTTTTCGTACCACTCGGGGCCGAATTCGGAGTCGGTCGATGTCTCGAGTGGATCAATCACCACGAACACGGGGTCCGCGACACCGCGACGTTTCAGTTCGTCCAGCACGCTCTTCGCCGAGGTGGTCGCGTTGTATTGCGGTTCGACGGCAATCACGCGAATTTTCTTCGAGACACAACGCTTGACGAGTGTATCGAGTTCCTTCGGCGACGGTTCGGAACCGGCGACTTGTTGAATGACTTCGGGATCTTTGAGGTCGAACGTCTTCGCGAAATAAGCGAGCGAGCCGTGGAAACTGATGAACTGCCGTTCGGTTTTTGCCTTCAGCATTGCGAGGCCATCGGCTTTGAGTGTGTTCAATTTGGCGGAATACTCGGTCGCGCGGCGATCGTAATCGGCTGCGTGAACAGGGTCGGCGGCCTTGAGTTCATCGCGAATTTTCTCGACCATTTTGTTGGCTTGATCGATCCCCAGCCAGACGTGCGGATCGTGATCGCCGTGGGCTTCGTGCGCGGTGGCGTCTTCGGGCGTGCCGTGATCGTCGCAGCACGAGCAACTTCCTTCGATGAGCATTTCATCGGGGATCGCGTTGCCGAGTGAGATCGGCGACAGTTTCTTTTTGCCGAGGTTCTGCGACATTTTCCTGGCGACGCTGTTATCGAGCGACAGCCCATTGATGAAGAAAATGTCCGCGCCCGCAAGCATTCGCGCGTGTGCTGGGCCGGCATCGAAATGGTGCGGCCCTTGGTTGGACATCACGCCGCGAACGGTGGCATGTTCCCCGGCCACATTCATCGCGAAGCACTGAATCGGCGAGAACGA
>JANXNT010000046.1 GCA_025353985.1 Limnoglobus sp. | reverse complement strand
CGTAGACATCCGTTTCCGGCGTGGCTTTGTTCCCCTGACCGCTCGCCTGTTCGGGCGACATATAGCCGAGCGTGCCCATGATCGAACCGGTCGCAGTTCCGCCATCGTCGGACTCGATGTTTTTCGCTAAACCGAAGTCCGTAATCTTCGGCTCGCCTGCGGCATCGTACAGAATATTCAACGGCTTTAAGTCGCGGTGAATGATGTTCTTACTGTGTACGAGAGACATCGCACGGGATATGACCGCAATCAATTTGGCGGCCTCTTTCGGTACCATCAAACTCGACTTGAGCTTGTCGTAAAGCGTGCCGCCCGAACAGTATTCCATGCTGAAAAATCGCTGTCCATTCGTTTCGCCGACTTCGTAGACGCGCACGATATTCGGGTGTTCCAGCGAACTCACTGCGTTGACTTCAATATCGAACCGCTGATCCTGATCCGCATTGTAACCGCGACGCTCCAGAATCATTTTGATCGCCACGAGGCGACGGTTTGCTTTCTCCTGCTCCGCTTTGAACACGATACCCATACCGCCTTTGCCCAAAAGTCCGAGCACGCGATACCCTTCAATTTTCGGCAATTCGAGAAAGCCCGACGTCGCTAGCGAGGGTAATATGCGATTGGGGTCTTCTGGGAACGTCTGCACCCCATTCGATGGGTGTTTCGGAACTTCCTTCAGTAACGTGCTCGGGTCGGCTGGGATTTCTTGTCGAGGGCTGGGCGGGTTGATACCGCTCGTCAGAGCGGCTTCGCACTGTGGGCACAGAGGATGATCGTGCTCTTCGCGGGTCAGCGTCTGTACGACCGAAAACTCGCATCCACAACCCCGACATCGCAAAGTAATCTGCATCTGTCCCATCCTCAATCGATCGGCGAAAGACCCGCCGTCGCCCGTTGCTGGTTCACGACGGTACTGCAATAGCTCAGCAATTTGAGATCCGCCAACTCCTCGGCGACCGCGTCGGGTGTGGGATCATCCAAACCATTGGCTACTTGCTGATAGACGCATGTGGCAAATTTGTGACGGGCACGCGACAAGATTTTGCGAAATCGCTCGGCGCTATATTTTTCCAGTTGCATTGTGGAAGCCTCCGTTGCCAGTTCTTCGCTCGTCCAGGTCGGGTTGTCTGCAGAACATTTCAGGAAATCGTAGTAAGGGGTGCCCGTCGAGACTTGTTCGCTGCGGAGTGTACTCCACACGACATCCAAAAGTGTATTCACATACTCGGCCAGGAATTCCGCATCTTCGGGCGAGTCGGGTGTATGCGGGTGAATCGGGTCGACGAGTTCCTCGAACTGTTCGCGTCGCGCACCCTCTTGCCGAACCATGTTGGATAGCGAACGCTTCAGGTAGTGCCGGAATGGGCCTTTTGCCTGCTCCGCGTGCTTGTAGCCCCCGTTCAGGAACTGTAATGAGAACTTCTGCACGAGGTCGTCGGTGCGATCGGTATCGTGCGTGCAGCCCATCAAGTAAGCCCGCACCGCCGGCAAATAATACTGAAGTAATTGATTCCACGCATTTTGTTTCGCGCCCTCGGTTCGGTTGGCCGCAACCGCACGTTTGAGCAACGACCATTGCGTCGGCAGATTCAAAAAATTCGCATCGGGCGGAATAGGAGACATGTTAATCGCATGTGGATGATGAGGAACGAGAAAGGCAACTTGTGATAATCCTATCCCTAAAACATTTTGCGGTAAAGTGAAAATTCTTCCCGGAATCGTGTCACAACACTCGCGGGGCGGACTACAAGGATTGCGAAGACACGGAAACACTTTTAAAAGGCAAAGCGATGACACGACGACGCTTTCGACCGTATGTCACAGAACTCGAAGGTCGCGATGTCCCGGCTGCCCCGGCGCTCGCCCTTGGATCCGACCCAGGAGTGCCCGCCATGGCGCGACTCGTCAGGCCAACCGGCGAAACGATTATTCAGGTTCAACCATTTGGGAGTGGGTTTACCGGGGGCGTTCGCACAGCGACAGCCGACCTAAACGGAGACGGCGTGACAGACCTCATCATTGCCGCTGGACCCGGTGGGCTGCCTCTCATCGAGGCATACGATGGAGCGGATGGTCGACGACTATGGTCTCAGTTGGCATTCGAGCCGACGTTTGCGGGGGGGGTGTTCGTGGCTGCCGCCGATTTGACCGGAGACGTTCGGGCGGAAGTGATCGCAACCCCAGATGAAGGTGGTGGCCCAATAGTAAAGATTCTCGATGCGAACGGAGGCACAATCACTGCCTTTTTCGGCATCGATGATCCGGCTTTTCGTGGCGGTGCGCGGGCCGCCACCGGAGATGTCAACGGCGATCGCGTGCCGGATCTGCTCGTGTCGGCGGGATTCGGCGGTGGGCCACGTGTGGTCGTCTACGGTTCGACCGGTTTGCTGAATGGCCAACCGGTGAAACTGGTAAACGACTTCTTCGCCTTCGAGCCGACGCTCCGTAACGGGGTATTCGTCGGCCTGGGCGATTTGAATGCAGATGGGTACGCAGACTTGGTGTTTGGCGGTGGCCCTGGTGGCGGCCCGCGGATACTCGCCCTGAACTCGTATCAATTACTTTCCGGCCTGCCACCCGATTCGACGGTCCTACTCAACCAGTTCGCCGGTGACGTGAACTCGCGGGCAGGCGTGCGGGTCGCCGTGGGAGACCTCACAGGTAACGGCAGCGCAACTGTCTTCGCGTCGGCCGGCGACGGCACGCCATTGACCGCGTACGATCGCTTCGGTGCGACCGTTTCCTTATCTGCAGCAGTGAGTGCATCTTTCGGCGGTGCATCCATTGCCACCGTCGCTGTGCCGGCGAAGGGTGGCGCGTTTGGCGTTCCCGGCTCCGCCAGTTGGGCGCCGTTTCGTGTGACGCCGCCTATTATTGTTCCGCCGATCATCGTGCCGCCGACCATCGCGAATTCGCCTCCCGAATTAGGCACTTTCGAACCGTACATACTGAAACCGGGGCAGGGGCTGACTTACGGGTTCCAAGTCCGAGATACAGAAACGCCGACGGATCAATTGCAAATTACGGCGATAGCGTCCAATCCGAGTTTGCTTTCGGAGCTACTGGTAGCAAAGGATGGAGTTTCGCGGTTTCTGCAAATCCGGGCCTCAGCCAGCATGGTGGGGACGGCCACGATCGCTGTGACCGCGACCGACGCCGGTGGTCTTTCGACGACGCATTCGTTCTTATTGACCGTTGATGGGACTCCCATTGCGCCCACGAATGCTCCGCCATTACTGTCCGATTTTCAACCCGTAACCTTGCGTCCAGGTCAGGGGCTGACATACGGGTTCCAGGTGGCCGACGCCGAGACACCTGCTGAGGAACTGAAAACGTCCGTCATCGTTTCGGACGATCGAGCGTTTTCGGAACTGCGGCTGGAAGGCAGCGGTACCAATCGCACGCTAGTTGCCCAGGCGGCAACGGGTGTGAACGGGATGGTGACAGTGCGAGTCACCGCTATCGATGGTAGTGGGTCCGTCACCGCCCACGACTTTCTCGTGACAGTGGCCGGTGTGGCAGGAAACGGGACGCCACCAGTGATTCCTCCGCTCATTTCGCCGAACACACCGCCGCGCGTGGCCGTTCTTAGCGATGTCACGCTCCAACAGAATCAGAGATACACCGGCCAGTTCGAGATCGACGACGCGGAAACGCCAGCCGACCAGTTGCAAGTGACGGTCTCGCCGTCGAACCCGAATCTGCTATCGGAACTGCGAGTCGAACCGGGCGGGCGGGTCCGCACGATCGTCTTCCGAGCTGCCGAGGGTGGTGGGCGGGCGACGATTACCGTGTCCGTGCGGGATGCCGGCGGGCAGATCACGACGCGGTCGTTCGAGGTGACGGTCCCAGGGACGCCGATTATTGTGCCGAACAACCCGCCCAGTGGCGGCCTTGCCGCTTCGAACAACGGATTGGTCATTCAACGGCTATTGGGTAACTACACCGACGACGGAGGTTACCGCCGTACCATCATCGACCAAACAGGTCCCAATGGCAACGAAGAAAGGCTAAACATTCGAGTCGAAGTACAACTGAAGATTCTAACGGTTGTCGCTATCTACCCAAACTCAGATCCGGCAGTAGCGAATAGCGGCGAGTATCGATACACCGGCGTGATGACGATCCGACCGGCCGGATTCGGACAGTCGATTGACAACGTACCCGTTAGTGGCCACTTCCTCTTGGATCAGTTCCCACAACTCGGGCTGGAACTGATGGGCACTGTCAGCATCTTCACCGAGAACTATCCCAACTCCTCCCGCGGAAACATCGGGGTGATCGGCGCGAAGTACAGTAAGAATCGAATCCTGACAAATGGCTACGACGGAAACATGTTCGATTCTTTGGGCTTCGACTTACCGAACACCTTTCATTCAACTGATTCGGAATCCACTTTAGTGCTCAACAAGGTGTCCAGCTAACGTTATTCGGATGAATTAAGCCCACGGACTTCGTCCGTGGGCTTTCGCGCATCGCAATGACAATCTCGCGGGCAATTTTGCGTTGCGAAAATCCTAATCGAGATTTATTCCGGAATCGTGTCACAACTCGCGCGGGGCAGACTACAAGATCGCGAAGACACGAATTTCTTTCATCCCGAGAATTCTTATGAACGTAAACTATCGCTCCCATCGCTCCGCCTTCACGCTCATCGAACTGCTCGTCGTAATTGCGATCATCGCGATTCTCATCGGCTTGCTGCTACCCGCCGTGCAGAAGGTGCGGGAAGCGGCGGCGCGGATCAAGTGTACAAATAACCTCAAGCAGATTGGGATCGCACTCCACAACTACGAGGCCGCCAATGGGCGGTTCCCGCCCGGTGGCCGAAGCTATGGCTTTTGTGCCAGCTCTCATAATGGTGTTGTCGGGGCCAAGCCAGATGTTAATGCCCTGAACCAACATGGTTTCCTATTCTTGTTGCCCTACCTGGAATTGGATACCATCTCGAACCAAGTGAACCTCAGTCAATCCATGACAACGAGCACTTCTCCGGGCGATCCAGGCGTTGCACCGGCATCGCCAACAATGATCGTGTTGGGTAATCCTGAAACTGGCAACGGACGGATCGCCGCACTCAGTCCGTCCGTCTTTCGCTGTCCATCGGACAACGGCAACCCGTTAATCGGTGCAGGTGGTGGAACCTATGGTATCTCGCCTGGAAGTGCGATCAATCCCTCGAAAACGAACTACGATATGGCCGTAACATACTGGTCCTGGAGTGTCGTA
>JANXNT010000045.1 GCA_025353985.1 Limnoglobus sp. | reverse complement strand
CCGAAGGTCAGGAGCGCCGCGAGTATCCATTTGCCATGCCGGAACCGCGTGCGTGCCAGCACGATTAGCAATGGCAATAAAATCACCGCCGCGAGCGAGGCATACGATAAATTCACTGCCATGTTCGGCCGAGTGGCGAGTGCGTGGCGGAAAATGCCACGAAAGACGACGCCGTTTAGGAACAGATACGCAACCACGACGCCGGCAATCGAAGCGACGATACGCAGCCAACCCGCCCCGCGACTGAGCCGGACGATCAAGTAAATCGCTCCGGCTAAAGCAAGCAACGAGATCGGCAAGACATCGGCGAGGAAGTACGCGAACTGCGTTCGGCACGCATGGTAAAACGTCCCGCCAACGCCGCCGATTAAAAGCACCGGCAAGCAAGCGGTTACGAACGGAAAGGCCTGGAATCGACCGCGTAATTTCACGGCCCAGTAAGCGACAATCGCGACAAACACGAATGCCGTGACGGTGTTCCACGGCTCCGCAATCGTAGGGGCGTCGGGTGCGAACGGGTCGGCAGGCGTTTCGACGTATCGCGGCCCGCCGTCGGCAAGATGGCCGGGGGGCTTGCTCAAAAAGAAGTTATCCGGTGGTGGCACCGATAATTCCGCAGAAGCGATCACAGGATTTGGCTCGGGCACTCGGCACCAATCGGATGGCGTAAGTTTCGTCGAATCCTCACGTTATAGCGATAATTTGCGCGAGAGATTTTGTTCCGGGTGAAGCAAAAAGAAATTCACAAGAGATTGCTTGACACCCCTTTCTGCGTTTCCTAAGAAGCGTCTACCTCGAACCCATCGCGGCACGATTACGCAGTGCGAATTGCTCTGCGAACGATCGTCCTCGGTCGGTTTTTTGGAGTTTCCCGAGTCGGACGCCGATACGTGTGAGTAACCGGGCCGATCTCGATATCTGAGCTTTTTTGAGAGGATGGAACGACGCTATGTTTGCACGCCTAGCCACGCGATTCGCGCAACCCGCTGTAGACGAAGTGCTACCGTGGGAAGCGTCCGCAACCGGAGACGCACGCTGCGCCATCGCCGACGCGGATGAAGACGTCGAAGAAGATGACGACGACGATGACGATGATGACGACGATGAGGATGACGACCTTGCCGACGACATCGACGACCTCGACGATGACGACGATCTGGACGACGACGACGATCTCGACGACGACTTGGATGATCTCGACGACCTCGACGATGACGATGACGACGATGATGACGAGGAAGAAGAAGACGAAGAACCCGCAGTGTAATTGCCGAACGAAGCCACGCGTACGTAAGTTCGCGTGGCTTTTTCGATTGCTCGCGGTGTAAGCTGGGCTATAATTCGATAATGTTCTTTTGTCTTCACACGCGCCAAATCGGCGGAGGAGAAGACCGATGCCTAGCCCCAGTAAGCGTAAAAATTCGTCGATACTCACCCAACTTGCCGAGTGCCCACAAATCGATTTCGAGATGGCATTCTTCGCATCGCTGCTGAAGCGGGTGCCTGATTTTGCTGAAGTCCTTCGCGCGCAGGCGTCGAATCTCACGGCGAAAGGCCAACTCAAAGAGGGTCTGCTAGTCGACCGGTTGTTGGTCGAAGTGCGGCCAAAAGACGCGACCGCCCGGTACAATCTCGCCTGCCGGTATGCCGTGCTGAAACAACGGGAATTGGCACTGACGACGCTGCGCCACGCCATCGAACTCGGCTACCGCGACTTCCGCTACATGATCCAGGACAACGACTTGAACGCGATCCACAAAGACCCGCGGTTCCGCCAAATGCTGCTCGATTTCGGCGCGATTTAGAGCGGTATTGTTA
>JANXNT010000031.1 GCA_025353985.1 Limnoglobus sp. | reverse complement strand
CCCCCCGTTGCCACCGTTGCCACCGTTGCCGTTGAACCCGCCGCCGACACCGCCGTTGGGTGGCCCGCCGGCGCCACCGCCGGCACCCGGCCCGCCGAGTCCGCCACCGCCGCCGGTGTTACCGGTGGCGGCCCCGCCGATAGCCTGATTGCCGGTCAGGGTGGTGCCGGTAATGGTCAACGCCCCCTGGTTGTAGATCGCCCCGCCGAGTCCGGCCGCCCCGCCCCCGCTGCCGCCGGCCCCGCCTCGGGCCAGACCATTCGAGAGTGTCAGGTTCTGGAGGGTCAGGTTGCCGACGATGCTCACGGCGAACAGCCGGAACTCGGTCGCCCCCGACCGAGTAATCGTCTGCCCGCTCCCGCGGATGGTGACGGCGCTGGTCACGAACAGGCCGGACGGGCCGATGCTCCCGTCACCCACCGTCGAGAGGGCGACCGGCTACCCGGCCAAAGACGGGTCGAACACGATGGTGTCGGGACCGAGGTTGGTGCCCTCGTCGTTGGCCCGGGCGATCGCGTCGCGCAGGCTGCCGGTTCCGGAGTCGGCGAGGGTGCTGACCGTGAACGTAGTCGCTGGCACGTCGCGACCTTCGAGAAGTTCGACGCCGAGAAACGGTTTGCGTTTCGATTGCCGAGTCTGCGACAGAGAGTGACGCATGGTGAACCTCGCAAATGGGAGAGACAAGTCAATGGGCACCACATGCAATTACGATACGCGAATGTGCGAAGATAATCAACGAAATTATCGTTTGCGATTTTGACTTCACCCACACGAATTCGCACAGTCAAAAAATCGCAGGCGATGGGACGTAAGTCGACTTTTGCGACGTGCACGGAATGACATAGAATTGTCGCCAAATGACATAGAAGTGCGCGCAAATGACATAGAATTGTCGCACTCGGTCGATTTTTGGTCGCATTCGGTCGATTTTGTGTCGCTATTTGCGCCGATTCTCGAATCGAGAGCAATCGACATAACCCGCGACAAGAGTTCGATATCCGGAATACGGAACAGTGGATCGCGATCAAAAACCCGCGATTTTGGGTCGCGAAAACCGAAAAAACACCCGAAAAAACGGTTTTGGAGCCTCCGGAATTGTGACTTACGTCGATTCCGTATACTCTCAATCTCACCCACTTTCGTTCACGGAGATCATCGATGTCCTCATTCTCACGTCGCCGGTTCCTGCAAAATGGCGTCGCCGCCGGGGCGATTCTGTCGCTGCCCGCATCGGCGTACCGAGCCGCATTTGCTGCCGATGTGCCACCCAGCGAAGCGATCCGCGTGGCCAGCATCGGCGTCGGACTTCAGGGAAAGGCCAACCTGAATGCCCTCGTGAAGAACGTCGTGGCCGTGTGCGATGTCGATTCGAGCCACCTCGCCGAAGCGGCCGCAATCGTCGAAAAGAAGGGCAACCGCACACCCGTGGCCGTGGCGGATTATCGCAAAGTGCTCGACAGGAAAGACATCGACGCAGTCGTGGTGACGACACCCGATCATTGGCACGCTTTGTGTACGATCCACGCCTGCCAAGCCGGGAAAGATGTGTATTGTGAGAAGCCGCTTTCGCTGATGATCGGCGAAGGCCGCAAGATGGTCGAAGCCGCACGAAAACACCAGCGAATCGTGCAAACGGGCAGCCAGCAACGCAGCGGTAAGGAGTTCCGTACCGCCTGCGAACTCGTACGAAACGGCACGATTGGCAAGGTGACGAAAGTGCTGGTCGGGCTGCCAGGGCCGAACTTCAAAGCCCCTGCCGTGCCCGATTCGGCAGTGCCCGACGTGCTCGATTTCAACGTCTGGCTCGGGCCCGCACCGGAGCGAAAATACAACGAAAAGCAG
>JANXNT010000025.1 GCA_025353985.1 Limnoglobus sp. | reverse complement strand
GCGTTCTTATGGTCACGGATCCCGGTCTGGAACACGTCGGCCACCCGCAACGCGCTGTGGCATCCTTACGCGAGGCCGGGCTTTACGTCACGACGTTCGATGGCGTGAAAGAGAACCCCACCGATGTCGAAGTGCAAAATGGCGTCGAACGTGCCCGGCAACATGCGATCGACTTGATCGTTGCCGTCGGCGGTGGGTCTTCGATGGACTGCGCGAAGGGGATCAACTTTCTGTTGACCAACGGCGGCAAGATGGCCGACTACAAAGGCCACGGCCGCGCGACGAAGCCGATGCTGCCTTCAATCGGTGTGCCCACCACTTCAGGCACCGGCAGCGAAGCCCAGAGTTACGCGCTGATTACCGATGCGTCTTCGCACATGAAGATGGCGTGCGGCGACAAAAAGGCGGCGTTCCGCATTTCGATCCTCGATCCGGAAGTGACGCTGTCCCAACCGCGGACCGTTACCGCCGTAACGGGGATCGATGCGATTGCGCACGCGATCGAATCGTACGTCAGCACGAAGGCGAACCCAATTTCGCGTGCCCATTCGCTGGCCGCCTGGCGCGAACTCGAACCGAATTTCGAGATCGTCCTTTCGCGACCAAATCACTTGTTGGCACGGGCCGCCATGCAGATCGGCTCGCACTTCGCCGGCATGGCAATCGAAGGCGCGATGCTCGGCGTTTGCCACAGTTGCGCGAACCCGCTGACCGCACATTACGGCATCACGCACGGCACCGCCATCGGACTAATGCTCCCGCACGTGATCCGCTTCAACGCGGTTGTTGCCGAATCGCGATACGCGGAAATCTACGGTGGCTCGAAGCCACTCGCCGACCGCATTTCGACGTTCGTGCGCACCGCAGGGCTGGCGACATCGCTGAAGGAATGCGGCGTCAGCGAGAGTATCCTGCCACTGTTAGCCGAAGAAGCCAACCAGCAGTGGACGGCCCGCTTCAACCCGCGCCCCGTTACGGAAACCGACATCCTCAGTATCTACCGTGCCGCCTGGTGATGCCACTTTCAGGAGCGACGCATGTTTCGGATTCTCCTTCGCAGTCTGCCAATCCTGGCGCTCGCCGTCGTGGGGACCGTGCGCTCTGCCGATGTGCCCGCTAAAGACAAAGCCGCCGATTGGCCAGTATTTCGTGCGAATGCCGAGATGACCGGCTCCGCCGTGGCGACGCTCCCCGATCAACTCCAGGAACGCTGGACGTTCAAAACGGGCAACGCGATCGAAGGCGCACCGGCCATCGTCGATGGCGTCGTCTACGTCGCGTCGACCGACAAACACGTCTACGCGCTCGACTTGAAGACCGGCAAACAACGTTGGAAGACACCCGTTGCCGCGCCGATCAAAGCCTCGCCGGGCGTGCGGAACAATCGCGTATACGTCGGCGATTCCGATGGCAAACTGCACTGCCTCAACGCCACCGATGGCAAACTCGTGTGGACCTTTGAGACAATGGGCGAGATCGTGGCCGGTGTCAACTTCCACAAGGAAAACATCCTACTCGGCTCGCACGATTCGACGCTGTATTGCGTGTCCGCTGAAGGCAAGAAAGTGTGGGAGTTCAAGATCGATGGCCCCGTTAACGGCACGCCAGCGGTCAAGGACGACATGACTTTCGTGGCGGGTTGCGATAGCATCTTGCACGTCGTCGATGCCAACACCGGTAAGGAAATTCGCAACGTCGAGATCGGCGGGCAGGCGGGCGCGACGGCGGCGCTGATTGGTAATGAAGCATTCGTCGGCACCATGTCGAACCAGATGATCGCCATCGACGTGAAGAACGGCAAGAAGCTTTGGACTTTCGAAGCGATGCGACGGCAACAGCCGTTCTATTCCTCCGCCGCCGTCAGCGACAAACTCGTCGTCGTCGGCAACCGCGACAAGAAGATTTACGCACTCGATCGCGAAACCGGCCAGGAACGCTGGAGTTACCTCACCGATGGGAACGTTGATGGCTCACCGATCATCGTGGGGAATCGCGTGTACGTCGGTTGCCTTTCGAGCGAAGGGCAATTCTACGTGCTCGATCTGAAAACCGGTATCAAAGTGCAGGTAATCAACCTCGACAGCGAAGTCACCGGCTCGCCCGCCGTATCGAACGACTGCCTGCTGATCGGCACCGACAAAGGCACGCTCTATTGTCTCGGCAGCCGTTAACGGCACAGTTAAATAGTAGTAGGCACATTCCATGTGCCATTGAGACAGTTTGCAGCATACGATGCGAGCCGGTTTGCCAACATCCGAACGGCACACGGAGTGTGCCTACTACACAAATCACGAATACCGCAACAAAAAAAGCCCACGGATCACTCCGTGGGCTTTTTCGTTACTTCTTGTCTTTCTTATCGGGTGAAGCCGGTTGCGGTGCGGGCTTCAGAGCGGGAGCCGGTGTGAACACAGGGGCCGCAGGTTTGAACGAGGACACCGGTGGCGGTGGATTAAAAGCCGGTTGCGGTGCGGGCTTCGGTGCGGGCGGTGGCACGAACACCGGCGCGGGCTTCGGGGCCGGTGCGGGTGGTGGCACGAACACCGGTGCGGGCTTCGGTGCGGGTGGTGCTACGAACACCGGTGCGGGCGGTGCTACGAACACCGGCGCGGGCTTCGGAGCGGGTTGCGTGGCCGGTGGTGGCACGAATGGCTTTGGCGCGGGGGCAGGAGCGGGTATCGGCTTCGGCGCGGGTTGTGGCACGGGTACTGGCATCGGCTTTGGCGATGGCAGTGGGGCCGGAGCCGGTGCCGGCAGCGGCTTCACGATCGGTGTCACGGGCACGCCTGGCTTCATTTCTGGCTTGATCCCTGCGGGGGGTGCCAGCGGTTTCGTGTCGGTTTTCACGCCGGGTTGCATGGGAACCAGTGGCTTCGTCTCCGGTTTGGCGATCACCGTGGGTGCATTTGTCACGGGTGCCGGTGCCGTTGGCTTCAGTGCCGGTGGCGAATTCTTGCTCCCGACCAGCGTTGCAGCGGTCGGTGGCGGAATCTTCGTCTTTTGCTCCTCGGCGACTTGAGCGCGGAACACGGCGGCTTTCGGCACGTCGATCTTCACCGTACGTGGCTTGTCGTCGATCTTGTTCGCAACCTGCGAACGGTCCGCGAGGTTCGTTTCCAGTTGTTTCCGTTGAGCCGACACGCCACGAAGGTCTTGTGCAAACTTCTGCTCCTGAACGCGATCTTCCTTTGCGAGTGGTTTCAGCGCGATCTTTTGGTTCGTTTGCTGCACGTTGTTCACCGTGGTCAGCAACATCGTGTTGTTATTAACGGTCTTATTCGTGTTCACCACCACGGTGTTGGTGTTCGTGTTGTTCGTCACGTTGTTGGTGACGTTCGTCACGTTCGTGATGTTGTTAATCACCGTGTTTTGCTGAACGAGCGTACGCGGTGGGCGTGCGAGCGATCCGTTGTAACGGCCCGCGTAGACATCGGTGACGCCCACGGCCCAATTGCGATCGTTGCGGTACGAGATACGGTAATAATCCCACATCGGGTCGTAGCCATAACCGCGACCGAAGCCGACGTTGACCGCAAAACTGCTCCCGCGATTGTTACCGCACCACGCTCTGTAACCGCCCTGGGTGTATCGATTTTCGTAGTAGTCGCCAAAGTAGTAGCTGCCGTATCCGCGGCGCACGAACAGCGACGTGAATAAACACGGTACGTTCACGACGACAACAGGGGTGTAAACGAACGCAGGTTGGTAATACACGGCAGGCTGTACGTATACAGGAGCGTAAAGTATGCCGCGATCCGCGAGAGGGAAGTCCCAGTAACCATCGATGAAAATGTAACCGGCGGGCGTCCAGCGATAGTGCGACGACACCCAAATCCAGCCCGGATTGTGATCGATCCAAACGCCCGGACGATAGACGTAGCGGTTACGCCACACCCACGATCCGGGGACGTAAACGTGCGTTTCCGAAGGCGCGGGAATCGACGGCGCGACTTCGATGGCTGCCGGGGGGGGCGGCAGATATTCGATTTCCGAACGCTCGACGCGGGCTTCTTGCCAGAAACCATGCACCCAGTGGAAACCCGTGCGAGCTTCGCGCCAGCTACCGGCAACCCAGACGCGGTTCGGTGGGGGTACGCGCCAGAAGCCGCTGATCCAGATAAAGTCCGTACGCTCTTCGTCCCAGTGCCAGTAACCGGGAATCCACTGGACGTTATCGCCGGCGGGCTTCTGGTCGGGCGGGAGTTCCTCAATCGCATCGGGTGGGGCTTTGGCCACCGTAAGTGGTGCGCCCGTCTGGATTTCCAGCGTGGCGGCGAACGCTTCGTGAACGGGACCGCGTGCGAGAACCTCGACCCCTTGGGGAGGATCTTCAGCACGGAGATGGGGCGAGATTGCGGTGATGCCCACGCCTAACAGGCTGGCAGCAAACAGTTTGCGGATGAGAGATTTCATGGCGGACCCTTGCGGGGGCGAGTATGTCAGCGGTGTCTGTCAACGAATAACGGATGGCGGTAGATGGTAAACTTGCGCGGGATGCGTTCAAGTCCGTGCCGATCCCAACCGGACCGCACGGTAACGGATAGCCACAATATCGACAATCGCAGTTTGAAGGAGCAGCGAACCGCGGGTTCCGACTTGTTTCGGACTCGATTGTCGTCTAAGATTTGGTTGCCTCTGCGGTGTACGTGATGTGACGCAAACTTGTTGGGGACCCTACAAGAACCTGCACGGGGGCCTTTTTAATTCATTCGTGGCTCGCAAGCCCACCCTCGTTGCCTCGGCAACGGGATTGTAGTGGGATCCGAAAAGCGGGTGAGAGGCTCCCACGATCTCTTTGCGGGTTCCTCAAACAGCGTCACACACGGCACAGGTGGAGGTTTTTTTACGTGGACAGCCTCGGTTTCAGGCTACGTGCCGATCGCAAATCGAAAAAAGAAGAAAGTTTCTTTTTTCAACTCACATTGCTCTCCGAACAATCGTCGGAACATCATGCGCAACCGGAGTATCCGTCGCAAACCATGCCGTCGTTGCAACCGAATCGGATTGTCGAAAATGCCTCTTGACAGCTCGCTTACCCGTTGCGACAAAACGATGTAACTTGAACGCTGCTAATGGCTTAAAGTGCAAATGGCTGTGACATACCACTGACGGTGGAGTCGCAG
>JANXNT010000023.1 GCA_025353985.1 Limnoglobus sp. | reverse complement strand
TACGACTGACAATACGCATAAAACGCGGCATCCGGTTTGCGTGCCTTCGCTTCATACGACACACCGAGATGCGAGAAATATTGCAGGACATCCTCGAATTGCTCGCGAAACTTCGCCGCGTGCGTCTCGTTGGTGTTACTCGCCAGCACGAGGCGATACGACTTCGCCAGTTGCGGTACGAGGTCGCACACGTCGGCGTTGCGCGTGAAGATTTCGGTAAATGGCGCGAGAAACTCCTCTTCGGTGCAACGCATCTTGCCGAGTTCGGTCGCCGTCCGAACGTACTCCCTGGTGCCGATCTGCCCGCTTTCGAACTGCCGTTCGAGCGATCCGTAGAGCATTTTCCGCAACTCTTGGGTTGGCATATCGGTGTAGGTCGATAGTCTTGCCACCGCGGGTGAGTGATCGAAGTAGGCGACGACGTTGCCGAAATCGAAGAACAGAGTCCGAATCATTACGCGTGCCCTGCGAATGTTATTTGCCCGGTATTCTCACGATATAGGCATCGGATTCGGGCGCGGTGCGGTTTTTTGGCCCGCAACCGATGAGTACCGAGACACCATCGGCGGCCAAATCGAACGAGTAGATAGGCCCCGTGGCCACGTCAGCGGCCGCGATGAGTTTGCCATCGGCGACGTTCCAAGCCGCGAGATAGCCCTGGTTGCGCGGGGCGGTGCCTGCCGATATCAGCGTCTTGTCGTCGGCACTGAACTTCACCGCATGAACGAAACCGGGGTGTGCCTGCGTAGGCCCGTTCGGCGTTTTGAGGTTCGGGTTCACGAACTCGCGGACGAGGTTCCCCGTGGCGAAGTCCCAAAGTTTAATCGAGCGATCGCTCGACCCACTCGCAAGGAATTTGCCATCCTTCGTGAACGCAATGCAAAAAACTTGATCGCGGTGTCCCGTTGCGGGCGGTGCGGTCGCCACCGGGGGCGTATCGGGGTAACCTTTAATTTCGCGGATCAGCGCACCACTCGTGGCATCCCAAACCTTAATCGACTTGTCGAAACTCGCGGACACCAACGCCTTCGAATCGGGCGTCCAGACGACGGTGTAAATCGGTTGCGGAATCATCATCGTTAGGTGGGCACTAATCTGCTTAAGCGGCGTCCCGCCCTTTACGACATCGAACGTACGAATCAGGCCATCGTGCCCTGCGGTGGCGAGTAGTGTGCCGGTTTTGTCGAACGCGACGGCATCGACGAGGTTCGGATGTGGAAACGATTTCACCGGCTGATCCGATGCGACTTTCCAGACGCGAACGATGCCATCGTGACAGCCCGTTATCAGTTGCTGCCCGGCTTCGCCGACGAATGCGAGCGAGGTCGATTTCGCCGGATGTGGGAAGACTTGCACGACGCTACCGAACTCCGGTGGCAACGGCTGATTTTGCGTAAAGATCACGTTCCAGGCGACGACGGTGTTGTTCTCGATCACGCCAGAAAGCATCTGCCCGTTCGGGTGAAACGCAAGTTCGGAGACTTTCGCGGCGGCCTTGAACGACCCCGCCAATTTATTGTCGTTGAGCGTGAAAATCTGAATCGAATTGTCAGTCACGCTCGCTACGGCCATGAGTGTCGCGTTCCGGGAAACCGCAATCGCCGAACTCGGCCCCGTCACTTCGAGCGTACGCTCTTTCACGCCGGTCGTCGGGTTCCACCCGGTTACGATGTTGCCGATTCCCGTCGTTAGGATTTGTGATGTATTCGGCACCATCGCGATGGGGCCACGAATCAGGTCGGCATCTTTGGTGAAACGAGTTGCCGAAATTGGGTGCGATGTCACGGCGTTGTCTTCGGAGCCGACGACAA
>JANXNT010000013.1 GCA_025353985.1 Limnoglobus sp. | reverse complement strand
ATTGTTGATCGCAATACCAAGCACGCTGCCTTTCGCAACGGCTTTGTCTCAACCGATTCCGACAAAATCGCCATGATGATGATGGGCGAAACGATCCGTATGACAGTATTGCTTTCAAGGTATTTTGCATTGGTCTCGTATTCGAAGTATGGGGAATAGAGAAATGGCTCGGAAGGAAGATAGCAAAGCCGCCTTGGCAACGATCGATGCGGAAAGTGATGCACGCGCCGAGTTGATCGCGTCTGTCTCCGGGGCATCCATGATTGGTCGCCAGTATGTGCCCGTTGTGGCAGGTACGGGCCTGACACCGATGTCAATGTTTTCGGCACTGAGGCGTCGCGTTTGGCTTGCAGTGAGTGTAGGATTGTTGCTCGCGATAGCTACGTCTACGCTGATCTGGGTTTTCATGCCTCCTCCCAAGCCCCGAATTTCGGCCAAAATGTACATGACCGGTGCGGTAAGAGGTACTTTATTTGAACACCCGGACCCACAGATTAGTCAACAATCCCAGATGGCGTTGATTCGAAGTCAGTTGGTGCTCGCAGCTGCGCTTCGCAGCCCTAATATCAGCAAACTCGATTTAATTCGGCAACAAGATGAACCACTCGACTGGTTATCAAAAGAGCTAGTCGTGGATTATCCTAACGGCTACGAGATTGTTCGCATCTACTTGACTACTACCCAAGAGCAAGATGGGATTAAAATCGTCGACTCCGTGAAGGCGGCATACCTCGATGAAATCGTGAATACCTCCACTAACGCACGGAAGGAACGGCTCGATCGCTTACAGTCCCTGCAAGCCCGCGCACAAGAGAATTTGAAGCGGAAGCAGTCCGTTGTCCGAAAACTCGCGGAAGCGGTTGGTTCGACCAAACCCGAAAATGTTGCGATTCAACAGCAATTAATTCAGGAACAGCATGCGTCCGCACAACGAGAGTTTATCAAAATACAATCGGAACTGCGGCGAATGACGATCGAAGAATCTGCGTTGAAAAATGGTGCTCGCGTACCGTATACACCTTCCGAATCTGCGATTCAGGATGCTGTAGACGCGGATCCTGCCGTGAAAGACTGGATTCATCGAATCGCGATCGCAGAAGCCAACCTTCGCGAAACTGAGAGAGTGATGGCGAAATCGTTCGTCGAAACGGCCACGAAACGTACCAAAATCGAGTTGGCCGAGTTTGGCAAAGAGCTCATTTCCGCGAAGAAAGCGGCTCGCGACAACTACCTCGCGGTTCAGTCCCAACGAAAAGATCTCGATGGCCAAACGCGCGTCGTTCAACTTCGCGAATCGATCGCGTTTCAAAAGGATTTGAGCCGAGTACTGGAGAGCGAAGTCGAGCGTCTCGGAAAATCGATCAAGTCGATCAACACGGCGAATCTCGACCTCGAAGCCGAACGCATTGAAATTGCTTCTGCGGAAGATCTCTATTCGAAAATCACTGGGGCGATTTCCACATTAACTGCGGAACAAGATGTACCACCACGCGTTCGCTCGCTGGAAAATGCAAGTGTCGAGCGAGTGAACTTGGATACAAGGAAGATGCAATTAGCCGCGGTGGGTGGAGTCGCGATCTTTGGGTTAGTCTGTTTTGTGGTGGCCTTGTTTGAATTTCGCAACCATCGCGTCGAGACACCAGATGCGATTAGCCGACTCTGCAATCTCACCGTGCTCGGGACTGTTCCTTGGGTACCAAAAAACATCGAAAAGAAATCTCTGAAAGATCAGGAGTACTGGCACTCCGTACTTTCCGAATCGATGGCCTGTACGCAATCGTTCATACGTCATGTGGGCAACGGTAACTCTTCGAAATTGTTGCTCATTACGAGTGCGGAAAAGGCGGAGGGCAAAACATCCCTTTCGACACAGCTCGCACAAAGCTTCGCGAGAAATGGAGTGAAGACGCTATTGATAGACGGCGACATACGCCAACCGGCCACACATCACTGTTTCGGCGTTCAATCGAGTCCCGGATTTTGCGAAGTCCTGCGTGGTGAGATGGAATCAAATGCCGTCATTCAAGAAGTGCGACCGAACCTGTATTTCATGCCAGCAGGGCGATTCTGCGAACTGGCCATCGTGTCATTGGTTTCCGGTACGGGAACGGCCGATCTCCGACGTTTCAAAGCAGACTACGATGTTATCATCATCGACTCCAGTCCCGTCATGCTCGTGGCAGATGCTTTGCATTTGGCGAAACAAGCCGATGGTGTCCTGGTTGCAGTGCTGACCGGACGGAGCCGTGAAAACCTGGTCCGCGAGGCCGTCGCCAGATTGCGGCAGATTGCGGCTCCACTTCTGGGAATCATGGTCAACGGTTTCTCCTATGGAGGATACGCATACGGTTACTCGTATGGTTATAACCGACCCTCTGCGAAACCAGTAACGGAAGATGCCATCATTCTTACTTCTGTGCCAGGTGACCGAGCATGAGAAACTCTCTCGTTATCGCAGTCGCCAGTGCAGCGATCATTCTGCTTAGCGCGACAATTCACGGCAAACTGACTGACCGCTGGGGATTGGCAACTGAGCTGCAAACGGCCGCAAACCGGCTCGATCAAATCCCGAACCAACTCGGCGACTGGTCCAGTGAGCCGGTGTTACTCGATAAGAGTTCGCTAGAAGTGGCAAACGTTGCGGGCTACCTCTGCCGGCGATACGTCCACAAATATAGCCGCGAGGAAGTGACGTTGCTCGTCGTATGCGGTCGGCCGGGACAAGCGGCCGCTCACCCGCCAGAAGTTTGCTATTCCGCTTCCGGATACGAAGTTAGTGCCAAACGCAGCCGAGAACTCACCGTGTATGGCTCGGCGTGGGAAGCGGATTTCACACGTGCCGGGAACGGGACCGACGCGCTGAGGATAATCTGGGCATGGAGTGACGATGGCATCTGGTCTGCTTCTAACTCTCCACGAGTTCAGTTTGCAAGATCCGGTTACTTGTACAAAATGTACATCATACGCCGAACGACCACACCCGCCGCCGACACGACTGCTCTCGCCTCGTTTCTCGAACGAATTCTCCCGGAGTGTCAGAAACAGTTATCGCTGACCAATGCTCAATCTTAGCAACATCGTGAATGCAAAGGATAGCCTTTAAAAGGGAGGTAATGTTGTGAACACACTAACAGAAACACCAACAGAATCACTCGCAACTGCCACCGTTGCCGAGGTGAACATTTCATGCGCATGGCTGAACTGTCGTTCGCGCGCATTACTCGATCGAGCGATTGCTGCGGTTTTGCTGCTGTTATTCTCCCCAATCATTTTGGTGCTTGCGATTGTCGTGCGATCCACCACCACAGGCCCCGCATTTTACACTCAGACGCGGATAGGTCGGGGCGGACGGCCGTTCCGCATCTTCAAACTGCGCACCATGACCGACCGATGTGAAATGCGTTCTGGCGTGCAATGGTCGATACCGGGCGATTCGCGAATCACATGGGTCGGTCGAATCTTACGTGTCACACATCTCGACGAACTTCCCCAATTGCTTAACGTGCTTCGCGGGGAAATGAGCATGGTTGGCCCACGGCCCGAACGTCCCGAACTGACGCCGCAACTCGCCTTTGAAGTTCCAGGTTACCACGAACGCCATACCGTCCGACCCGGTGTCACCGGGTTGGCGCAAATCTGGTTGCCTGCCGATACGGGAATCGACAGCGTTCGCCGCAAGCTGAAATACGATCGATACTACATCGCGAACGCCGGACTATGGACCGATATCGCACTGATCGTTTGCACCTCGGTCAAACTCGTTGGCGTGCCTCCGAGGCCGATCTGCTGGTTGTTCGGTGTGGCCCGCGTTGATGACTCGGAATCGGACGACGATACCTCGCCCGATTTCGAACTTCCATTGCCCGTACAGGAGTCGGCATGAACGCGATTGTCGCGCCCGTCGATGCTTCTGACGTAGCACCGATTCTCGATGAACGCCCACCGCGCCCGATCACCCGCATCGGTCGTAAGCCGACGTGGCAGATCGTCGACATTCCCGAACTCTGGGCCGCTCGCGAACTGTTATTCCAACTCGCACGCCGCGACGTCAGCGTGCGTTTCAAGCAAACGATCTTCGGGTTGGCGTGGGCGGTCGTGCCCGCGCTTTCGACTATGATCGTCTTCACCGTGTTTCTCGGTCGGCTTGGGAACCTCAGCCAGGGTAACGAGCAATATTCGCTCTTCGTCCTTGCGGGCACATTGCCGTGGGCGTTCTTTAGCGCGGCCGTGGCGGCTGCCGGAAATAGCCTCCTCAACAACCAGGGGCTCGTCACCAAAATCTACTTCCCCCGGCTGATTCTACCGCTCGCTGCGTTCGGAACGCCGTTCGTCGATCTTCTGATCGGGATGGGCTTGCTCGTCGCGCTCATGGGCTACTTCCAGGTTCTGCCGGGCCTCGGGCTGATCGTGCTACCCGTCATTATTGCCGTGTTGTTTCTCGCGGCAGCGGGGGTTGGCATCCTGCTTTCGTCGCTCATCGTGGCCCAACGCGACTTCCGCTTCATGCTCGGCCTCGGCCTCCAGCTTTGGATGTTCGCCACGCCGTGTATTTACCTGCAACCCGATTCCTACGGCGAAACAGCGAAGGCTTGGCTCCCACTCAACCCCGCGTACGGGCCGATCCTCGCGTTCCGCCAATCGGTCCTCGACGGGCCAATCGACTGG
>JANXNT010001403.1 GCA_025353985.1 Limnoglobus sp. | reverse complement strand
CCTGTAATATTTCCTCGACGTGCTTGCGGTCGGTGATGTCGCGGATCGCGGCGGTGACGAGGATGCCCGCCTCGGTTTCCAAAGGACTCAAACTGATTTCGACTGGGAACTCGGTCCCATCCTGGCGCGCGGCCCACAGTTCCCGACCGGCTCCCATCGGCCGCAACTTGGGATTTTCGAGAAAGGCAAGGCGATGGCCGGGGTGACGGTCGCGGAACCTCTGCGGGATGAGAACCTCGACGGGCTGCCCGACGAGTTCGCCACGAGTGTATCCGAACAGTTTTTCCGTTTGGGCGTTGATCAGTGCAATCCGCCCGTCGCCTTTGATAATCACCATCGCATCCGGCGCGGATTCCAAGAGAACCCGGAACTTTTCCTCGGCTCGCTTCCGGTCGGTGATGTCGAGGTTGATCGCGAAGGTTTTCAGCGGTTTGCCGTTCCCATCGCGTTCGAGCGACCAACGGCTTTCGATCCAACGTTCGACGCAATCGTCGCCGAGAACGCGGTACTCGATCTTGCCGACGGGCTTGCCACTCAGGAAATCGGCAAGTGCACGCTCGACGTTGGCGCGATCTTCGGGCACGATATGTTCGATAAGCAAGCGGGTGTCTTCAAACACTTCGGTCACAGGCTCGTTCGGCACAGAGTAGCCCATCACGGCCCCGAAGTTTTCGGCCTTCCGCGCCGTGCCGCTTTCCAATTCCACTTCGACGTACGTCAAACCCGCGGCATCGGCAGCATACCGCAATCGCGATTGGCTCTCGCGCAGTGCGTCCACGTCTTTCGTGCGTTGCGTCACATCTCGCGATACCGCGAGCAACTGCGATGGTTTGCCGCTCGCGTCCAGAATCGGCGAAATCGACACGTCCCACCACTTCGGTTCGCCGCGAAGCGTGCGGAAATAGCCGACGAAGTTCGCCGCCTTGCCACCCGTCGCTTTGCACGCCTGTTCCACGGCCTCACGTGCCGAAACCCGATCGTCGCCGTGCCAAAACTCGATCCACGATGTGTTCAGATACGGCCCGATATCTTCGATTCCGAGCAGATCGTGTCCGCACTGCATCGATATTAAATTGCCCTCAAGGCCCAGAACCTTGATGCAATCGGGGCTGCTCTCGATCATGCTGCGATTGAGTTCGTCGCTGTCGCGCAACGCCTTTTCCATCCGTCGCCGTTCGGTAATGTCGTAAAAGCAGTTGATCGCTCCCACGATGTCCCCGCGTCCGTTTTTCAGCGAGCGGATATTCACGATGACGCTAATCCGCGAGCCATCGAGCCGCTCGATCTGGACTTCCGCGTTGAGCAACTCTGCGATTTTGCCGCTGACCATCTCGGCCATCGGGCACTGGTCGTGCGGCAGGAAGGTGCCGTCCGGACGGTACAATTTAAACGAACCGCAGAACCGCTCGTCGGTATCCCCCGGTACCGGCGTGCGGCCCCACAGTTTCACGGCCTGCGAGTTGCATTTTTGAATCACCCCCGAAGCATCGATCGAGTAGATG
>JANXNT010001401.1 GCA_025353985.1 Limnoglobus sp. | reverse complement strand
CTCGTGGTTCGGTTCGCTGCGAAAAGTGAGTACGACACCGTCGGTACGGTATTCCACGAGGTCCGGGTGAGCCGTGGTCTCCTTCTCGCGCTGTGCCTTGACCGCGCCATCGATTCCGTCGAGTTCTTGATGAACCTTTTTCGCATGGGCAGGCTGGTTGCGTTTCGGGCGGTCGAATGTTCCGCTTCCCCCGGCCCCCGCGTAGACGTAGGACTCCGCGGTTTCCGTACCCTCCAGGCGAAGGTGAGGCAAATTAATCATTTTTTAGAGCTTTTCTTAAGTCGCCGAATCGGACGCATCCCGCTGCGATTCTTCAGGGCTTTGGAGAGGCCGTCATTGCTGATCGCGGTCTCGTTAGTCAACACGGCACCGCGCGCAGCGTCATCGCAGGCGCGGGCCACCTCGGCGTGACTAAGCCCACTCGCTGCAAGTCCGATTTCCGCCCAGCTTACAATGTTCAGGTCGAATGTGCTAAGGCGGTTTTCAATGAGACGGCGCGCGAGAATCTTATCCGGTAACTCGTAAGCGATCACGTCATCGAATCTTCTGAACAACGCGCCATCGAGCATCCCCACGAAGTTCGTAGCTGCTACGATGATGCTTTCTGAGTCGTCGCGTTCGAGGAACTGGAGGAACGAGTTCAGGACGCGACGTATCTCGCCCACATCATTGTTCGCACCACGATCCGAGCCGATTGCATCGAACTCGTCAAAAAGGTAGACACCCTTGGTCTCGGCCATTGCGCCGAAGATGACGTTAAGCTTCGCCGCAGTCTCCCCCATGTACTTTGTGATCAGCGAGTGGAGCTGGATGAAGAGCAACGGCAGCTTGCACTCGCCAGCGAGCACGGAAGCCGTCATTGTCTTTCCACAGCCTGGCGGCCCGACAAGGAGGATCTTCCTCTTCGGCGAAAGACCGTGAGACCGTAGAAGGTCGCATTGCCGGTGTTGGAGGATGATCTCCTCGATGCGGCTCTTTACGGACTCCGACAGCACCATGTCGGCGAGTCGCAATGACGGGTAAGAGGCGGTAATCAGCCCAGCCAATTCGCCGACCGGTCGGGTGATTGGGACCGCCCGCGGACTGCCAGTTGGCTGCTGCCCCCGTTTCGCCCGACCAACCAGGTCACGCAGTTCAGCTGCAAGTCGGTCGTTGCCCTTCGTCGCCTCGTACGCAGCGATCTGAAGGGCTACTGAACGGAAGAGGTCATCGTCTCCCGAGGTGTGACTTCTCAGCAGTGCTTTTAAGTGTTCGGCTGTTGCCACGGAGAATTCCCCAAGCTTTCTGCGGACGTGGATACTCCGACCCAAACATTCTGCGCGTACACTCATCGCGGCCCCCGAAGGAGCTTTACTTATCCTATTCACTTATTCAGGGAAACAAACGAGCGAATTACGCTTCCCATTGGCTTGACGTGCGATTGCCTCTTGTAATCCACCTACGTGTGATCGCGGTCGGGAATCCCGCAACCCTGTGTCATCCGTTCGCTTATCTCACCTCCCGCCTCAGCACGGGGACCGACACCGGCGTCGTGAATTCCGCCCACGTCTGGCCCCCATCGGCCAACGCGACCCACGACAGGAGCCGCAGGTGCATGTCGACGCGGCGTCCGGGAGCCGCACCACGATCGGGACGAACTCCTCAGCGAATTCCCGCCCGGCGATGGGTGCCCTGTCCGGGGCGCACTTTGCTTGGCCGACCTTCGTGCATTGGGATAAGACGAAGCCCAGGTTAACCCAGACACCCACAAGGGGTGCCCCCCAAGTGACGTGAAGTTGCTGTTGACGGGTTTTCTGGGCCATCCCGGTTCTGGTTTTCGGGCCTGAAGGGTCCGTTCTGAAAGCCCAGGTCGGAGTGAGCGCAGCGAGCGCAGGCCTGGGGAAATTTCGAAAATATCCCCCGTCCTGAAGGGACGGTTCAGGCTGGATCACACTG
>JANXNT010001388.1 GCA_025353985.1 Limnoglobus sp. | reverse complement strand
CAGTCCGCCGGTGATGAATTAACAAACCACCGGCGAACTGACGTTGCGCCGTTCGCCGGTAGGTTATATAAGTCATTCTCGACCGCGCGGAGTATAAACGCGGACGCTGCCGACGGCGGGGTATAAATCATCTCGGAGACTTCCCACTCACCCGCTACTAAGCGGGATGATTCAACATTGAGGAGATTGCATTCATGCGCTCATGCGTCATTGCGTTGCTCGCTGTATTCGTTCCGTTTGTCGGCTTGGCGGAAGCCTACATCGACATCCATCGCCCGGAGACTTTGGGGGCCACGTGCGAGCGTGCCTAGAGCATTACCGTGGTCAAAGTCGTGAAGGTCAAACTCAGTGACGATCGCGGTGTGGTGACTGTTGACGTACGAGATGGTTAAGGACTTGAAGGGGAAATTGCCGCGCGCGTCGTTTCGGCAAGTGTTCGGCAAGGCGCACGAAGACGACGAGCTAAAAGCCTTACGGGAATGGGCCAAGGAAGATCTGGAGGGCATCGTCTTCCGCTACGAAAGTCGGCTGGCGATCTACCACGGCGGATTATGGTCGGTAACGGATTGTGCGCCCCCAAAAGACGAGTCGGAGGCATGGGTGTTCCACACCCGTACGGAGCCGTGGTTCCTTCAATCGTACGCTGGGGAGCCGGACAAACTGCGAGCCGCCGTCGAGGGCGTATTGGCCGGGAAGGAAGTGGTCGTGAGTGCGATGATCAGCGGCCGAGACAAGGAGTTGCGAAAGCGCAACGGAGAGGTCGTCCGGGTCCGCGCGAGTCTCAAACTCGACAAGTTCGACCTCGGGCGAGATCGGGTCAAATGACCCGCAATTCCCACTTCCACGTAAGTGGAATCGGACACTAACCGTTGGGTATTTTCACGCTTGTTCGCGGACGTTGAATTCGAGTTTCCAGCGTTGTTTGCCGTCGCGGCTGTAACACCAGATTTCGAGTTGGCCGACTTCCGTAACCTTGCTGTGTAGGTGAACGGGGACGATGCGGCCACTGCCGCCCTTGCTATCGAGCGTGACGCGCATCGGCGTCAGTTCGTCGATTTGCTCTTCCCATTCGTCCACGACCGTACCGGCGGGATCTTCGCGGCGCAGACTCGAACCGAGGAAGCGGAACTCGACTTCCTCGCCGGTGACGAGGCCGAACTCTTGCCCAGGCATGTCGACTTCGGTGCCTTCTTCCATGCCGAACGGCGCGACGCAAAGTGCCTTAATTGGCGGCGACATTCCTGGAATTGCGGGGGCTGCGACTTCGACGCCAATGTAGTAGGCGCGGGCGGTACCGCCGCGAATGCGAATGCCTTTGCCACGGCGAACCATGCCGTAATACGCCGCCCCCTTCGCCACTGCCTGATCGAGATCGGCACCCGAAAGCGAACGCACCGGCTCGGCTTTCGCCGACTTCGCCCACGAATTGACCACGCTCATAAAGCGGTCGCGCAGTGCCGTGGCTTTGAACACGCCACCGTTGAACAGCACTGCCGTCGGCAGAATTCCCGTGTCGCCCTTTTTCTTTTTGCCGGGTCGCTCGCGGCTGGCGAGTGCCTCGGTTTGTCGTGTCAAAAACTGTGCGAGGTGCTTCGTCACGCCCGCATCGGCCACGTACGGCAGCCCGAGTTCCTGCAACCCCGCTGTGCGTGCGCGAAGCGGTTCGTCGTCCTTCGCACACTCGGGGAAGAAACCATCGATCAGGACTTTCTCAACTTCCGTACGTGGCAATTCGTACTTGATCGACCCACCGACGACGGAACGCCCCTTGCCCAAGACTGTCACCGGTGCCGTCTTTTTCGTGCTATCCGAAAGCAAGAGTTCCTTCGCCGAACGACAGCCGTATGTCAGTTGCAGCATCTGGTTCGCATCGAGCTTGTTACCCTGTTTCGCTAACACGGCGGCGGTCGTGTGCGCGAGCGCGAGGTCCATGTTATCGCCGCCGAGTAGCAGGTGGTCGCCGACGGCAAGGCGGGTGAGCGAGAGGTTGCCTTCGACTTCGCCGACTTCAATAAGCGTGAAGTCCGAGGTGCCGCCGCCGAGGTCGGCAACGAGGACGAGATCGCCGACGCGGACATCTTGCCGCCAGCGTTCGCCGAGCGAATCGAGCCACGAATAGAAGGCGGATTGCGGTTCTTCGAGCAACGTGAGATGTTCGAACCCAGCCGCTTTCGCAGCCTCCACGGTGAGGTCGCGGGCCGCGGCATCGAACGACGCGGGCACCGTTAAAATGATCTCTTGCGCTTCGAGCCGAAGTGCGGCAGTACCCTTGGCGATGCTCGCGTTCCATGCTTCTGCCATGTGCTTCAGGTAGCGCGTACTCGCTTCGAGTGGCGAGACTTTCCGGCCCGTTTCGGTTGCGCGAAATGGCAAGATCGGCGAGCGGCGATCCACGCCCGAATGGCTGAGCCACGACTTCGCCGAAGCAACGAGCCGCGTGGGAACTTGCGAGCCGAACACGCGGGCATACTCGCCGACGCAGAAATCGCGGGCGGCATCCCACGGCAACTGGAACGCCCCCGCCGGTTGCTCGCCTTCACCTGGCAAATACAGAAACGACGGCAATAGCGAACGCTCTTCCACGACGCCCTGCGCGACGACTTGCGGGATCGCAAACACCATCACCTTCGCCGCCTCGCCCGCCTCCGTGTCGACGTAGGCGAGCGCGCAGTTCGTGGTGCCGAGGTCGATGCCGACGACGTAACGGGAGGGAGTCATGATGGTGCAGGCTCGAAGGTACTATTTTGGTGGAATGACCACGGACGGTTGCGATTTCGCGAAGAACTTCGTGGCGATTTCTTCTTGATAGCGGAGCATCCCGCCGAGGCTCTTGAAGTGCAATCGGGCGGATTTTGCCCGCACTTGGTCGAGTTGCCGCAGGAGTTTATCGACCCATTTGCCCTTCACGTACGACTCGGGTAACTCCTTAATGAGGTCTTCGCTGAGGAGGAAATCGCCGAGGCGGTCGCCTTCTTCGAAGTTTTTCATCGCGGGCATATCGAGTTCGCGGGCATCGCGCAGCACCTTCTTTAACGAGTTCCGGGCTTCGCGCAATACGTGCATTAGCTCGATGAAGTCGTC
>JANXNT010001377.1 GCA_025353985.1 Limnoglobus sp. | reverse complement strand
CGTAGACTTCACCCACAGACAATCCTCGAATCGGGGTAACTCGCACGTTTTTGAAGTTGCAATATCCGTCGCAATTTACAGTACTTCTGAGCCGATTCCCCGCAAGGGGTCGGGTGATGCGCAACCACGCTGGAGTGACTTCGCAAATGTGCGAGTGGTGGAAATGGGCGCGAGTTTTTCACCCGACCCCTTGCGGGGAATCGGCTCGGTGATGTCGGATGATGCATGTTGATTCGGAGAGTTTTCGCCCCGCGCCTGGCTGCGCAAAGCCTACGTCGCGCGGTTAAACAGCGCAACTTCAAAAAGCGATAGCGAGGGACGTTCACCATCAGCGATTGCGAGTCGTTTCGCACGCCTGGACTGTGTGTCTGGAAGACTCGACACGACTCCCTCGCTAGCGATTTTTTAAGTTGCGCTTTCCGTCCCGATGCACGATACTTCTGAGCCGATTCCCCGCAAGGGGTCGGGTGATGCGCAACTACCCATTAGTGACTTTGCAAGTGTGCGGGTGGTGGAAATGGGCGCGAGTTTCACACCCGACCCCTTGCGGGGAATCGGCTCGGTAATGTCGGTTTATGCACGTTGGTTTGGAGAGTTTCCGCCCCGCGCTTCGCTACGCAAAGCCTACGCGGCGCGGCTAAACAGCGCAACTTCAAAACTAGCGATTCGGGCTAACGATTCCGATCCGGATAGATTTTTTACTCGGCGAAAAATGTGGCAACCCATTCTTTTTGAGCAAGGGTATCGGGTACGGTGAGGCCACGAGATTGTTCCACCATCCGCCACGCCAATTCGATCGGGACGCCGAGCGTAACCAACACGCAGACCGCAAGTGATGCCGAACGACCGACGCCGATGCGGCAATGGATTCCGACGCCGCGACCTTGCCGTAATTCGTCGATCAAAATCGCGATCAACGCCGAAACGGCCAATTCCGATGCCGGTACGCCACGATCCGGCACGGGAAATCGCACGAATCGCAGGCCCGCTTTTTCGCAAGCGGCCGCTTCCTCGCTAAGTCTCAACTCGGCAATCTCGTCGTCCTCAAGTAGTGACACCACAGTGTCAATCTGTTGTCGTCGCCAGGACGCGGCTTCATCCTCAAGCCAGTCACCCGCACGCGGTCGCGGCATGATCGCCAAGCGACCCACGGGGCATTCCCGGATTGGATAAAGTTCGGCGATCATCTGAGTGGAACCTGACGAGAATGCACCCACTTGCCAGCCATCGTGAAGAAAATCTCGATCGAAGGATTCTAATCCCGTTAGCCCGACGCGCTAGCGAGGGACGTTCACCTTCAGCGAATGCGAGTCGTTTCGCACGCCAGGAATGTGCATTTCGTGTTGCGTCTCGCCGACTCGCCGCGACTCCCATGGTTCCACCATGGGCTGAGTGAGCGACACCTTCAGTGTCGGGTTCTGTTCTTCGGTCCTGAAAGGATCGCTCACTTAGCCCATGGTGATACCATGGGAGGGGGCTGCACCAATTGGCATCGTGCCTTATCGCGTCGCGTCTCGAAGACTCGCCACGAATCCCTCGCTAGCGCTTCGGGCTAACAATTCCATCCCGTTACGATTGCTTCGTCGGCTCCGCCGGTGCCGATGGTGCGATCATCGCCTGAATCAGCAACAAGCCTGCGCCGACGACGAGGCAGCAATCGGCGACGTTGAATACGGGCCATTCGATTTTGTAGAAGTACAGGAAATCGCGGACGCCTTGAAAGACGATGCGGTCGTAAAAGTTGCCGATGGTGCCACCGAGGATGAGGCCGAGCGCGATGCTGAGCCAACGGTCGTGCGAGGTGCTGCGGCGTGTGCCCCAGATTAAGATTGCGAGTGCGGCGAGCACGCTGACACCTGCGAAAATGTTGTTGGCTAGTTCTTTGTGTTGTCCGCCGATGCCGAACAGCGCGCCCTTATTCACACGCGGCATCACGGGGGCGCTCCAGGTTTGGAGGCCACTCGCGCCGCAATCGCACAACGGCGTGGTCGGGTCGAATTCGGCGGTAAATTTGAACCAACCGGGTACGAGGTCGTACTCTCCGCGATGGTCGGTCCACGAGCGAAACGCGCCGCGATCTTCGGTCTGCCCGCCGTTATGCAACCAGCGGAACATGCCGTATTTCGACACTTGATCGGCGGCGAGGCCGAAGAGCGCCAGCCCGAGAAACAGCCAGCGATACGAACGTTGAACCTGCATCCGTCGCTCCGTGATCGTGATCGGCGATTGCGAACAATCGGCATATTATACGTATTCGATATAGTCGCCGGGTCGGTGCGTCACAACCCCGAACGTCTGCCCCAGCGACGTTCGTCGCTGGGCTTTTACCGGTCTTACTTGTCGAATTCGATCTGCTTTTGCTTCTGGATTTGGTTGAAGTTCTCGGTATCGCTGTCGGCTTTCTTCTTCTTAAACAGGAAGTACGCCATCACGATCAGCACGACAACGAGTACGCCGAGGACGACGAATCGCATCGGTGAGTTTTTGTAATTACTCTCGGGCTTTTTCTTCTTGCGCGGCCGATCGTCTTCGTCGTCCCAACCCTCTTCTTCGGCTTCGTCGTCCTCATCGCGGCGACGTTTCTTCTTGCGAGGTCGTTCGTCATCCTCGTCTTCGGATCGCTTGGCCATGTGACTCTCCAGGTATCGCAAAGTGTGTAGCAGGGGATTTATAGGGAAATCGCCGCGCGACTGAACAGCTTGCATTGACCGCGACCGACGCGCACGCTATTCGTTCCCGGAATTCATTGTCGTCATCCAGGGAAGGGCGCACGGCTATGCGTGGGTTTTGTCAGGGATTCGTTGCGCTCGTGTGCGTGTGGTTAGTCGGTTGCGTGCCGTTTCGCGGGGGCGTGCAGGCGATCGAAAAGTACAATCCGTTCCAGAATACTGCCGTCAAAGACAAGGTCGTGCTGCGCTCGGTGCTGATCGAGCAACCGACCGGCGATGCGTATTTAACGACGGGCATTTGGGCCGCGACGCTGAAGCCGTTGCCACCGGAGAAGGTCGCATTGCTGGCGGAGAACGGGCTGCGGGTCGGCGTGTTTACCACGAATGCACCGGGGCCGTTCCTCGAACGCGTAAACTCCGAAGACGCGACGATCCGCCCAACGGAAAACACGATTGTGGCCGGGGAAGCGAAGGCGATTCCGACGCTCGGCCCCGTCGATCGCGCGAAGTTTACCATCGCGCAAGACATCGGTGCCGAGCGAATCGTTTGCGATTGGCCGACAGCCGAGTTCGCATTTTCCGTCACCGGTGTGCCCGTCGAAAATGGCAAGTTGAAATTGACGTTCGAGCCACGGGCGCAACACGGCCTCAAAACCGGCTGGCTCCGCCCGAACGCCGACAGCACGGGCTTCGCGTGGTTCGATCAGAAGTCGCAAGAACGCTACGCAAAGCTCAGCTTCGAAGTGACTGTGTCGCCGGGCGAATTCCTGATTATCGGCCCGACGGAAACCCCCGCCGACAAACTCGGCGGCGCATGGTTCATCACGCACACCGAAGCCCAAAGCCGAATGCGATTGCTAGTGATTCGCGCCTGGCCAGCCCCCAGCACCGCACCGAGTGGCCCGCTCGTGCCAGGTCGGAAAATGGGCCAAACCGTCGCCGCCCAAGCCGGCCGCGGAGTGGCACGCGGAACGCAGAAGTAGGCGGATTTTTGGACAGAGTTTCGTGTCACCCCAGGTCATGCCAAGTTGCTGTTGACGGTGTTTTCGTGTCATTCCGGTTTTCGTTCGCCTCACCATTTTGGAGCTTTACAAATGCCAGTCTTCCGGCCTGAAGGGTCGGTTCTTACAGCCCAAGGCAACGCCTTGGGTATGGTGTTTGAATGCACATCGGCCCTGACGGGGCCGTTCAAGGTGCAATGTTCACGCGATCAATTCGCAAATTCCGCGCCGCCCTGTTTGTGCAACGTTTTGCAGTTGAGTGAGGATCTATTTCGAGTGGGTTGCATCTAGACAATTTAACTAACTAAATACGTAGATAATTGCTAGCCCACAGCCATTGCGATACTGTTAGTTTGGATTAAGAACACAAAGGATTCACCAGCCACTGTTCACGTGGCCTAGACAGAAATTAAAAAGACAGCAAAATGATCATCAAGTCTAACTTGTTCAGCAAGGGGCACCCGGTTAGTGCGGAAGCCCGACTTTCGGACATACTGGATATCCACAAGAAGCAGGTCATAGCCAAGATCAAGGCGGTCACTTCGCTGAAGGACATGACGGACACGTTCCTCACCGAATTAGTGAAGGAGGCCCTTGTCGAACCGCTTGCAATCATTTTCGACAAAGCAACACGCGAATTCAGGAACGATACGATTGAGACTCCGCGCGGGTCTTATAAGGCGAATGTGGCACGCCTTTCGATCCCGTTCGTAGGAGATCCCTTGCTATTAAAATACGCGCCAAAGACTTGTAGCTTGACCTTTCCCATCGGAGAGGTGCGCGGCAACAAAATCCAATTTGATGTAATTATGACGGGTGATCACAACGCCGAACAGGTCAAGCAAGAAGTCCGCCAAAACCATGAGAAGATTCTTAATGCCGCCTTGAGCAACAATGAGCAGGTGCGTGAGTTCAACGAATCCTTGCCCGAAGCCGTTCGGACTGCGTTCGCATCCAAGTTTGACGATCTCAAAAAACAACACGCCATCTTCGACGACCTCGGTATCAAGGAATTAGATGAACTAGTCGAGCCGCCCGCTCCAGCCTCTTCTACGGCTCCGAAGGCGAAGGTGTCGAAGCCGACGTATATTTACCAATACGTTGAGAACCAGTTCGTTCAGCAACTCAGTCAGTTTAACCGTAACACGGGAGACGTGAACAATGCAATTCAATCAAGTTAACCAAAACAAGGGCGATGTGAATAACGTCATCGCGGAAAAAGGCAACGTCGTACAGTCGGTGGCTAACAAGGGCGAGGTGAATACCGCCGCTTCCACAAGCGGACCTGTCGTCCAATCTTTAGGCGAAGAGAACAGGGTGAACGTGGAGCAACCCAAAGAAAATTTCTGGGCTCAGGCGATGAAGAAGTTGAAGGGGTTTTGGAAACTCGTCGCGGGCTGAACTCGAACCTGCTAACGGGATTGGTTTTGTTGCCCCACCCACACGAAATTGCGAAGTCGATAAGTTTTTGACGATTTGACGTAAGTCAGAATTGTGCGGCGTGCTCGGACGTATCCAAAAGTGCGCCGAAATGACATAGAAAAGGCGCGCCGTGACATAGAAAGTGCGCGCGATGACATAGAATAAGGCGCATCGTGACCCAAAAAGGACGGTACTTGCGGCGAGCACCAATCGTACGACCTTCGTCGTAACCCACAACAAGAATGTGAGTTATGGCAAAATCATCCGAAACGAATCCGATATTCCCGATCAAAAAGTGGCGTTTT
>JANXNT010001370.1 GCA_025353985.1 Limnoglobus sp. | reverse complement strand
CTGCTACTGAACGTCGAGTTCGCATACTGGAACCTCTATGCTTCGTACTACAGCCTCTACGCCCAGGAATACACGCTGACACAGTCATTTGATCTGTACACCATCGTCAAGGCACGCGTTGATGCGGGTACCGTTCGTCGGCAAGAACTGACACAGGTTGTAGGCCAGTATTATCAGTTTCGTCAGCAAGCGTTGTCGGCTCGGCATCAGGTACAGAACTCCGAGCGTCAGCTGCGCGGCCTACTGGGCATGACCTCGTTCTCCGATGGAATGCGCATCGTGCCGGCGGATGAACCAACGCTTTCGCCGTTCATCCCGAACTTCGGTTCGTCTGCCAACGAGGCACTCGCGAATCGTCCCGAACTAATTCTCGCCCGACACGATTTGAAGTTCCGTCAACTCGATATTCTTTTGCAAAAGAACCAACGTCGCCCAGACTTGCGGTTCTTCAGCAGTTACGACATTCAGGGCATTGGCTCCGAACTCGATGGTTCCGCCGAGTTCCGCGACCCGGCACGTGGTGCAGGCGCGGCTCCGATTCCACAAAATGCTTTCGCCAACCTCGCGCAGAATAACTTCAACAGCTGGCAACTCGGGTTGCGGCTCGACATGCCGCTCGGCTTCCGCGATGCAAACGCCGCCGTGCATCAAGCCCGCTTGAACCTCGTTCGCAGCTACACCCAACTTCAAGATTCCGAGCGGAAATCGCTAGAAGTCGTCTCGCAGCAAGTGCGCGATGTGATCAATCAGCAATCGCAGATCGATCTCCTGCGCCAGCGACGGATTTACTTGCAGCAGACGCTCGATTTGAACAAAGTCCTCATCGAAAAAGGCGCGTTCGAATTAGCTACGCTGTTCAACCTCCTTCAGGTCCAACGCGACGTAGCCGGTGCGATTTCGAGCGAGTTTCAAGCCATCGCGCAGTATAACTCGTCGATTGCCGGGTTGGAATTTGCGAAGGGGACGATCCAGCGTTTCAACAACGTCTCGGTCGGCGATGGGCCGTTACCCGGACACGTGCAGAAGCGTGCCGCCGACCACTTCAGCGCGAGAAATATCGCGATTAAACTACGGGAACAGCCTGCGGACCTGCCGCTGCAATCGCTGACGAAGCCATGGCAATCGCCGGTCGATACGCTGCCAGAGATGCCGGGTGCGCCCGGTCAAAATGCACCGAATCCGTTGCCGTTCAACGC
>JANXNT010001345.1 GCA_025353985.1 Limnoglobus sp. | reverse complement strand
CGTAGAGATACGCCATCTGTGGATCGACGTCTTTGGGTGGCCGCATCGACTGGATTTTCTCGAAGAACGCCTGTTCGTCGGGCATTGGCCCGAGGATCATCGCGTCGTTCTTCGGGTCGTCGAACTCGGCATTGTGCATGTAGTCGACCGGCGTATTGAGCAATCGCTCTACGCGAACTTCGTTCGCAACGCGATAGACGCTCGATCGGGTCCGGCCGAACTGTTTGGCGATCGTTTCCACAGAAGCCCCCTCCAGTTTGGAGTTGAAAATCTGCTCTTTAGCGGTTTCGTTTAATGGTCCTTGACGCATCGGGTAGAGCGCCTCGGTCGGGTGATCCCGGTCGAAGTTTTTGATCGTGTACCGCACCGTCTCGGCAGAGCGATGGATGTCGGCCGCGATCTTTTTGCTCACGTCGGTCAAGCTTTCGCCGACCGACGCGAAGGTTCGAGCTTGCAGGATGATCGATTCTTTTTCCGTATCGCTCAGGTGGCAAAACTTGCTACTCTTAGCGACGCGGTCTTTGTGCGAAGATGCAAATCGAGTGACCGAAGCACGCGGGAATACCAGCAGGCTGCGTCCGTTCGATTTTACGCGGCGTGCAACGAGACCACGCAGACGCCAGCGACCGATCGTTTTCGTCGAGACGTTAAATTCTTTGCTGATCGCGTCGAGCGTCAATGCTTCTTCGCACAGCGATTCAATCGGTTGTGGAGGGATCGAGCGTTCGACCTGAATCATGAGCAAAGACAGCTCGTGCTTCAGGGCCTCGCCGACAATCAGCAGTTCGGGGTGAGCATCGGTCCGGTAGTCGGTCAAGCGGAAGCAAATGAACGAGTAGGGGTACTGTTTGTTCGAAACGATTTCGGCTTGCAGGCGCTCCGCGTTGTTGAGCTGTTCGCGTCGCTTTGCGAGCGTCGCCAAACAGATCTGCTGCGTCAGTTCCTTGATGGCCGTATACTGGTATGCGTAGGTCATGTGGTATCCCTCCAACTCGCCGCCTGGTTTCCGTTGCGTTTCTCGCTCGGATTCGTGTTGTTGTTGAACTATACAACCGTTTCGATTCAATCTTACCGGCGTGGTTCGCACGAACGGATTTCGAAGCGGGGTTGATTCTTACTCAATCAGACGTTACTCAAAGTGATTCGAGTCGGCGTCACTGAGATTTTAATCGAAATCGATATAACTCGTTTCCATGCCGTTGTTTCGGCTTCACACTTCACTGGCAGTTTTGAAGCTCATCTCAATCAGAGCATTTCCAAGGCCGAAACTGCCACTTCCGAAACAATCTTTGCGGTAATCTATCAAATCGCTCTGCTATCAGCATTTACGAACCCGGCAGGCCTCTCGTTGGTCCGTTCGCTCCGATTCATCTACCGCGATTATGGGTAGCGGTAGTCAGATTTACACGCTCGGTTGCACCGTTTTGCAAAATCCGTGTCGTTCTGACTCGGCTGCCGATCCGGTTTTTCTATCTGATGTCAGTCGAACGAGGATTCGGCTCATGTTTG
>JANXNT010001339.1 GCA_025353985.1 Limnoglobus sp. | reverse complement strand
AGGCCGGAGGCAAACTCGCCGCAAACAGTGGTCGTGAACAGCGACGGTAGCAAGGTCGTCAATGGCGTCGAAGGGGGGCCACTACGGCCCGTGGGGCACGTTAGCAAGCTACCGGGCGGCATCACCGAGACGGGGCCACTCGGGCCAATCGAGTTCCTAAAAACCATTCGCGAAAGCGAAATCGTACTCTGGACGACGAAGAAACAAGCCGATGGCACGACGGTTTATTCGCCGAAACCGACATCGGGTGAAGCGGTCCTTCGCCCCGGTAACAGCCCGACGTTTCAAGGGCTGGCGGGTAATTCGACGGCAGCACGCTGGAACTTCGTTTCGCTGATGTTGGCACTCTTCTGCGGCACGGCATCGCTGCCGCACATCCTCATTCGTTATTACACCGTTAAAGACGCCGCCGCCGCACGGAAGAGCACGATCGTCGGTATCGCGGCGATCGGCTGCTTCTATTTACTCACGCTATTCCTCGGCCTCGGTGCGATGACTGGCGGCGCGTTGGACCCGAGTAACAGCAACATGTCCGCACCACTACTGGCCAAGAGCTTCGGCGTGTTGCCGTTCGCGATTATCTCTGCGGTCGCCTTTACAACGGTACTCGGCACAGTCAGCGGGTTGATCGTGGCCGCATGTGGGGCCGTCGTTCACGATGTCATCGGCGGTTACTTAAAAATCGAACTTACCGACGCGAAGAAGGTTTGGGCGGGCAAACTCGCGGCGATCTTCGTCGGCATCATTGCCGTCGTGTTGGGGATACTGTTCGAGAAAATGAACGTGAATTTCCTCGTCGGTTGGGCGTTCAGCGTCGCCGCCTCCGCGAATCTCCCCGCACTCGTCATGATCCTGTTCTGGAAACGCACGACCAAACAAGGTGTGATCGCGTCGATTCTGTTCGGCATGATCTCATCGCTGGCGTGGATTTTGCTCAGCGGCGACACGTTCAAAGACGTCTACGGGTTATCGCCAGAACAATCGATGGTGCCATTCAGCCAACCGGGTATCGTCACAATCCCGCTCAGCTTCGTCGTGCTGGTATGCGTGTCGCTGGTCACTCGCGGCAAACGTCAGCAGAGATAGCCAACTACGGCAGCAAGCCTGTTCGTGGCTTGGGCTTCGTTGTCGCCGCTTTGCCTTCTAGTTGGGGCAGAAGCCAATCGAGGCCGTCGAGGTTGTCTTGCAGCCGTTGTTCGGCATCATCGCTGGTGTGCCCGATGATGCCGATGGGGCCGGTGTAGCCACTCGCTGCGATCGTTTTCAGCAGATTCAAATCGAGATCGCCCTGGCCGAGTACGAGGATCTTTTTCCCGTGCTTGTCGCCTTCTTTCACCATGCCATTGAGGTTGAGTGCGTAGAGGTGCGGTTGCATTTTCTTGAAGAGTTCCGGAAAGCGGTCGATGTGGTCGTGCCCGTGGTGCAAGTTGTAAACGATGCCGACGTTTTTCAGTTTGAGTAACGCGATGATCGCGATTTGATTTTCCGGTTCGCCGAACCACGCTCCGTGGTTGTACAACCCGACGCTGCAACCAATCTTGGCTGCCGCTTCCGCGATGGGTCGAATTGCTGCGGCGTGTACTTCCACTCTTTTTGCTTGTTCCGCAGGCGTACACGCAATCTCGCCGCCGCTCATCGTTACCCAGAGTTGCGTCTGGATTTTGTGCTTCTCCAGCGCCGCCAACAGAGTTTTCGCGTTCGCGTCTAAACTCGCGGGAAACCAGACGGCACTCAGATTCACGCCTTCGCGTTTGAGGTAGCGAATCTCGTCGTCGAATGACGGCAAATGTGTCGCACGCCAGTCGTAAGCAAATTGCTGAAAGCCGAGCTTGCGGAGCATGATCGCTCGCTCTTCCGGCCCACGATTCTTGGCATCGAACGGCACGATGCACCACGCCCAAAGATTCTCACGGGCAAACGGCTTATCCTTCGGCGTTTCCGCCATAGCAAACAGCGGGAAACTGAGTGTCATGAGTAACTGCAAAAGAAAGAGATTTTTCACGCGATGACTTCTTTCACGACGTGGCCGCTGGTGCCGGTGAGCCGTGCGTCGAGGCCGTTATGCTTGTACGTGAGGTGTTCGTGATCGAAGCCCAGTAGGTGCATGATCGTGGCGTGGAAGTCGCTGACGTGGGTTTTGCCTTCGACGCCGCGTAGTCCGAACTCGTCGGTGGTGCCGTGCGTGGTCCCCGCTTTGACGCCGCCGCCCGCCATGAGCATACTGAAGCCGAACGGGTTGTGGTCGCGGCCACTCGCGCCCTCGCTCATCGGCGTGCGGCCAAATTCGCCACCCCAGATCACGAGCGTCGAATCGAGCAATCCGCGGCGCTTGAGGTCTTTGATGAGCGCCGCCGTCGGTTGATCGGCCCGCGTACACAACTTAGTGTGGTTGCCTTCGATGTCCGAGTGTGCATCCCACTGGCTACCCGCGCCGCAATACACCTGCACGAAACGAACGCCGCGTTCGACCAGTCGCCGTGCGAGCAAACAGCGGTGGCCGAATTCGGCGGTTTCCTTGCGGTTGAGGCCGTACATCTCCTTCGTGGCGGCATCTTCGGTCGAAAGATCGATGGTTTCCGGTGCGGTCGCCTGCATTCGGAATGCGAGTTCGTACGCGGCCTGTCTCGCATCGAGTTCGCTATCGTGGGGCCGTTGCCGCTTGTGAATCTCGTTGAGTTGGCCGATGAGCTCGAGTTTCTGTTTCTGGCGGTCGGCAGTCACATTCGCGGGTGTGGCGAGGTTGAGAATCGGGTTTGCCCCGTTGCGGAACAGCGTGCCCTGGTAAGTGGCGGGCATGAAGCCG
>JANXNT010001335.1 GCA_025353985.1 Limnoglobus sp. | reverse complement strand
GCAAGTTTTACGGGATCTGCACCTTCACGAGACGAAGGAACTCGCAACTCGCGGGGATCAATCTCGATGAAACCAGAATGCATGTCGATTAACCTGTTCGACCTGTGCTACCGGTTATCAGTCGATTTTCGCGGCGGAGATTTCGAGCACCTTGAAGCGGATTGTGCCCTTCGGTGCGTGAATCTCGGCAACGTCGCCCTTCTTTTTGCCAATCAACCCTTCGCCGATCGGGCTATCAGTGAGGATGCGTCCCTTCTCGGGGTTTTCCTGGCCGGGGCCGACCAACTCGAAGGTTTCTTCTTCGTCGAATTCGAGGTCGCGCACTTTCACTTTGCTACCGAAGACGACGGTATCTTTGGGCAGTAGATTCGGGTCGAGAATCTGCGCGCGATTAAGCCGGTCGGCAATCTCGTTGACCTTGGCTTGCAGTTGGCCCTGATCTTCGCGCGCCGCATGATACTCCGCGTTTTCGGACAGATCGCCGAGGTCGCGGGCGGTGGCCACGCGCTTCGTGATCTCGATCATTTCGTGGCCGCGCAGCCGATCGAGTTCGGCTTTGAGCTTGTCGTATCCGGCTCGCGTCATGGGGATGCGTTGTTCGGCCATTGACGCCACTCCTCGATCCGAAGACCGTCTCGTTTTCAGCGGAAATTCCGCCGAAACAGTTACACGTTAGGGGAAAAAACCCGGCGGCCGACACGCTAATTGCGCCGGCCGCCGGGGTTCGATTCCCAGCATTATATCTCATCGGGCACCGCACGCAAAATGATCCTTCGAAAAGGAATGCCCACCGTCGGCCAGCCCCATGCCGTCCAGTCGTCTTTGCGCACCCGTGCCGGTTCGTTCGTTTCTTCGACTTGCTCCGAACAGATGCGCTCGGCCGAGGTTAAGGTTCGCGTCGCCTGGAAGCGATTTCCACGCCGCGACACGACCGAACTATCGTCGACGATCGAAATCACGCACGGTTCGTCGTCGACATCCAGAAAGCGGTGCGCGATCGTTTCGAAACCGGCGCTGGAGTAGCGTTCCTTCATTTCGAGTAAATCGTAGCCGGCCTTGCGCGCCTCGGAGCTGAACCAGCGTGTCGGCAGCAATAATCGTGGCACGACCAACGCCACCAGCGCGTTTCGCGACGACGGATTTTCCGTGCCGTCCGCGATGCCGAGCTTCGGGAAAATCACCGGCAACATCCGTTTGCCAATCGCTTTCGCCGCCAACCCGTGTTGGGCTTCGTTCGATTGTTCTTCGCGCAACACGATGCTATTCGGCCCCGGTCGTCGCTTCGGCGGATCGCCGTATTGCGGCGGCTGTCCATCGTCCGGTTCGGAGTACACGATGCTCATGCCAAAGATTCGCTGCGCGATCCACATCGCATCAACCGGCGGTTCGATGACCCCCGCCCGTGCGAGCAAGTCGCGCACTGCGGCATCGACGACATCGAACAATTCTTCGGTGGAAACGTCCATGCGGTCAGTATCCGCAATCGCCGGCAAAAGGGAATGTCCTAGTTTTCGTCTGGCGTTTTCCCGCGTAAACGGGCGAACCAGCGACGGAAGAAACCGGGCTGCGAAGTGGGTTCTTCGGTGACAAACGACGGTATTCCGGGCATCGTGTCGGGGCCATCGGCGAAGGCACGCCCGGTGTCGTTTAAGGCCGCCATTGCGAGCCGATCGAGCTTCCCCGTGGCGTACGGCGCAAGCGCGTCGGCTACAGCCATTGCGTTTAACGGGCGGCGTTCGGGCGATTTCTCCAAGAGCGACGCCAGAATCGCGGCGATCACCGGCGGTGCGGCTAACACTAGCGGTGCGGGCCGTTCCTTGTGTGCCCGCATCTTGGCGTGTGGCGTCGCATACGCAGGGCTGGTGAACGGCGGTTGGCCTGCCAGCAAGTAGTAGAACACGCAACCGAGCGAGTACAGGTCCGAACGCGGCGTGGCGTTCGCGGCATCGTCCCATTGTTCGGGGGCCATATAGTCCGCGGTGCCGAGATACGATGACCCTGTAATCTGCGAATCGACCCCCGCCGTCAGGCTGGCTAGCCCCATATCGAGCAGTTTCACCGTGCCATCTTCGGTCAGAAGCACGTTCGATGGCTTCACATCGCGATGGATGACGCCCTGCATGTGGGCGTGCGAAAGGCCTAGTGCCACCGCACGGATGGCGGTGGCGGCATCGGGTGGGCTGAGTGCGCCGGTACGCTGGACGACTTTGCTGAAGTCTGGCCCGTTGATGAGTTCGAGCGCCAGAAACGGCACGCCATCGGCTTCGCCCGCATGCAGTGCCCGCACGATGTTCGGGTGATCCAGCCGCCCGATCGCTTCCCATTCGCGGCGAAACCGTGCTCGCAAATCCGCCTCGGCAACCATCGAACGCGGCAGCACTTTCAGCGCAACGCGATTTTTCAGCTTCTCGTGTTCGGCTTCGTAAACGATGCCCATCCCGCCCTTACCGATCATGCGAATGATCTTGTACGGCCCGACCGTCGTCATCAGTGCGTCGTTGAGCGTCGTTTCTTGGCGGAGTTCGTCGAAGATCGATTGCGTGGTCGAAGTCGGCATGTCGGTGGCCATATTCGGCAAAATCGTGGCAACGCGATTGCGGCATTCCGTGCAAATCTTAAGATGCCTCGCCACTGCCAGATGCTGTTCGAGGACGAGCACCCCACTGCGGAACGCAATCAGTTCAGATGGAATTGGGCAGGTCTTCACTGGCAACGGAGAATCCCTTTCGAGCGAACGCGACGTGGGCAGAGTGATTATAGTCAGTCGGTTCGTAATGCAGTGGACATTACGCATTCATCGGGACAAAGTTCGTTTTATCGGCTTTTTCGTCTCTCCCAATCGACGTAAGTCCGAATTGCAAACGCTCAAAAACTGTGTTTTCGGGTGTTTTTTCGTCTCAAAATGCCAGTTTTTGATCGCAAATCGCGGATGCGTTCGCCGTTTATTTGCCGCAAATGGAACTGGCTTCGTGGTTTGCGTCGAGTGCCTTCGATTCCACGCTCGCCGGAACTTCCGTCCTTTTCGGGTCACTATGCGACCTTTTTGTGTCATTGCGCGCCTTTTCTATGTCACGGCGCGCCTTTTCTGTGTCATTTCGGCGCACTTTTGAGTACGTCCGTGACAGTGTGCAAAAGTCGACTTACGTCAATTAAACGTAAACTTATTGACTTCACGAATTCGTGTGGGTGAGGCCGAGTCGGGATTCGTTTCGCCGCGCTGCGCAGACTTTGCGCAGCGATACGTCTCGCATGCGGCTCGCGTGCAGTCTGACTGCCCTGTACGCGAGCCGCGTGCTCCACGTAAGACTACGCGGCGAAACGGGACGGAGTGACATCGCACAGAAAAATTCTTTTCCGACATCGGATTTGACTTCCGTTCAAAAAGCGGTCACAATAATAAAATACAAATGGGATTCGATTCGGATCCGGGTCAAGGAGGTCAAGATGAGTCAGCAGATTGCATTTGAAGCTGCCTTGATGCCGCGGAACAACTCGATGCCCAAGTCGCATCGCGCAAGTCTATGGCCCCAAGTGGTTTGCGAATATTATTGCGAGAGGAATTCTCGCAAATGGGCTTTTTTGCGACGGTAACGTGTGCGTGGACGCGATTCGCGTGTGGAGGTGACCGTGGTACGCTTTCGATTGGTGGCATTGCTGAGCGTCCTCTTGCTGTCAACGTCAGGCGCGGCCGGGGCGGACGACGATGGCGAGCGGAAAGTGCTACTCGAAAAGGTGGTCAAAGCGGCTGGCGGGAAGAAGGTCGCCGATGCGAAGGCCTGGACTCAGACGACCCGGTTCAAGGATCCGAAACTGGGCATCGCAATACACCGCCACTTCGTCGAACTCCCCGACAAATTCCGCTCCGAGGTCGAATTCGAGAGCGACACCGCGGACGGGAAAAAGAAGAACACCATCATCGACGTCGTCAACGGCGAACAGGGATGGCAGACATCCGTGTACGACGGCAACTCGGAGGGTACCGTCAAAAGTGGTGCCCGCCAGCGGGCTGCCGTCCAGTCGCAAGTCCTGAATTGGGGCGTCTTCGTCCCGCTGACCCCGACCATGCCGGGAGTGAAGTCGAAACTTCTTGGGGAGTCGAAGGTCGATGGCCGGGCCGTCGTCGGATTGAAAACCTCTCGGGGGACGGAGCGGCTGTACTACGACAAGGAGACGAGCCGACTGGTCTGCCAGGAGGTAGAAGTCAAGACGAAAGACAAGAAGCGAGAACTGACAGTGATGACATTCGACGACTATCAGGATCTGGACGGCGTGCCGGTCGCCCGCAAGCAGATTGCAAAGCGGGACGGGAAAGTGGTCACGGAGATGGAGATAGTCGAATTCAAACTGGCCGACAAACTCGACCCGAAGCTGTTCGAGAAGCCGTAAAAATGGACGCCCCGCAAAGCCGCCACGGATCGGTGGCGGAGGAGCAGTCAGTGAAACAGGGCATGTAGGCTGCTTTACAGAGTTGGATCGTTCGGCGGCGGAGGACTTGTCTGTGAACAGCGAATGGCGAGAACACCCGAAACTCAAAGGCCGGTTCCTGCCGGATCACCCGGATGACCTCCAGGTGCTCGTCCATGATGGTGGGCCGCGGATTTCTCGCAACCCGGCCGAGGCGGTCTGGGTTTCGGTTACGGGCGTTGAAGGCGAGGTGTTCCGGGGGCGCGTCCTGAACCAGTCGCACAACCTCAAAAGTGCCCGCCAAGGTAGCGAGATCCAATTCATCGTTGCGGACGGGGCCGAGTTCCCCGTCATGGCTACCGACAAGTACTTGCGGGAACGCGGGTCGTGGGTGATTCACCCGTGCGGCAAGTGCGGCTTTTCCGACCTGTTCGACGCGCCCTCGGACCTCATCCGTGTTGTGTTCCCGAACCAGCCGGCGAACGCCCAGATGAGCATGTTTACCAGCTTCTGCCCGCTGTGCGGCGGGGTTCAGGGCGTGGAGTCCAAGGACGATCCCGCGCCCCGAGATGGCGAGTCGGCGGATCTTCGGCAAGCGGCCAAGCGTCCGTGGTGGAGGTTCTGGTAGCAAACGCACGCCGCCTCAGACGATGATGGGGATGGCACGGAGGGGTTTGAGGTGGCAAAGCGCGCAGCCGTGGCCTGGGTGGTTGTCCTTGCTCTGGTGGGGTGCGGCATGTCATCGTTGAGTGGGATTCGTTTAGCCGCGCCGCGTAGTCTTCGGAGCGAAGCGCGGAGGCTCGGCGTATCGGATACCAACGCGATTGTTCCGTGACTTCGTGCCCCCCGCGCTTCGCTACGCAAAGCCTTCGCGGCGCAGCTAAACGAATCTTATTTAGACAAAAACTAATCCATCTGAGTAAGTGCCACTACTCGTCAATCGGCTTCGATTGGTCTTCGCGCATTTTCTTCTCGACGACGACTTTTAGAAGAAGCGTCACAAGTGCCAACATGGTTAGTAACGAGGCGAGTGCGAAGGCGGCGGCTTGGTCTTCTTTGCTGATGCCTTGGAAAAGTTTCTCGACGCGGAGCGGCATTGTGTCGGTGCGACCGGTGATCCGCCCGGAGACGACGTAGATCGCGCCGAACTCGCCCATCGCGCGGGCGTTGCACAAGATCACGCCGTAAAGCAGGCCCCATTTGATGTTCGGCACGGTGATGTAGCGGAACATCTGCCAGCCACTTGCGCCGAGGCTACGTGCGGCGATTTCTTCTTCGGGGCCGTTGGCTTCGAGGACGGGAATCAGTTCGCGGGCCACGAATGGGAACGTCACGAATGCCGTAACGAGAACCAGCCCCGGCGCGGCGAAAATCACTTGGAAGCCGTGCGAGAGTAACCAGTCGCCGAGCGGCGAACCCTGGCGAAAGAGTAGCATGAACACCAGCCCCGCCACCACCGGCGAGACGCTGAACGGCAAGTCGATGAGTGTGGTCAGGATTGTGCGACCGGGGAAGCGGAAGCGTGCGATGGTGTACGCCGCCGCGATGCCGAAGATCGTGTTCATGGCGACGGCGACCGGTGCGATCATCAGCGTCAAAAAGATCGCATGTCGCGTATCGGGATCGTTGACGAGGCTATTCCAATAGAGCATTGGCCCCGCACGGAACGCGCTCGTAAACACGTTAATCAGCGGCAATGCGACCAGCCCGCCGACGATCAGAAATGTCAGCATCACGAATGTATAACGCACCCACCACGGGTCGGTGCGGATGCGTTTCGGCGGCGAATTACTCGTCATGGCGGCGACTCCACCGTTCGAGGAAGTTGATCGCGACGAGCAACAGGAACGAAAACGCGAGCAGGAACACCGCAATCGCGGCGGCCTCCCCGTACGCGAATTCATCGAGCCGCGAGACGATCAGCACCGGTGCGATTTCGGATTGGAACGGGATATTTGCACTGATGAAAATCACCGAGCCATACTCGCCGATGGCTCGGGCGAACGCCAACGTGAAGCCCGTCAACGTCGGCGGCAACAGCGTGGGCATAATTACGCGTCGGAACGTCTGCCAGCGGTTCGCACCGAGCACCGCCGCGGCTTCTTCGGTCTCTGCGTCCATCTCTTCCAGCACCGGCTGCACCGTCCGCACCACGAACGGAAACCCGGTAAACACCAGCACCAGAATGATCCCGGTCCGCGTGTACGCCGCCTCGAAACCGAGCGGCACGAGGAACTGCCCGAGCCAGCCGTCTTTCACGTACAAACTCGCGTACACCAACCCCGCCACCGCCGTCGGTAACGCGAATGGCACATCGACAAGAGCATCGACGATACGCTTGCCGTAGAACTCGTAACGCACCAACGACCACGCGACGATCAGGCCCAACACGACGTTGATGACCGCCGCCACCAGCGA
>JANXNT010001308.1 GCA_025353985.1 Limnoglobus sp. | reverse complement strand
GACGAGAAAGCCCCGTACTGCTACGGCCTGAAGAAATCGCAATACGGCGAGATCAACAGCATCGGCCCCGAAGCCGCCCCGATCATTTGCGAAGCGTTCCGAAAGCTGGTTGCGCGGAAGTAATCGCTGTCATACGCCGAGTTCGAGCGCGTTCAGAAGCAGATCTTTCACCGCTGTCATCGGCACGCTGCCGCCGGGGTTGTGGCCTTGACCGATGAGTATTGGGCGGTCGAGTGGATCGCTCGCGGCGAGGCCGTGGCTGCCTTTTACGATGCGCGCATCGAGTGGCACGAGGTCGAATATCGTGCGGAAACCGAGCTTCTTTTGAATCAGTCGCCGGCCCGCGTGCAGTTTCGGTAAACGGAACTTCGGGTCGAAAAACAACTCGCACGGGTCGAAACCGGGCTTGTTGTGGATCGCCACCGCCCGCGCATAATCGGGTGCCACGGCATCATCGAGCCAGAACGGGTACGCGAACCAGGCGTTCGGCTTCGACAGCACGATGATCTCGCCGCTGCGGTCGTGTTCGAGTTGGTACTTCGCACGGGCTTCGCCGCAAAGCACTTCCGCAACACCCGCCGTTGCAATTAGCTGTTCGCGAACGCGCTCAATATCTGCGGCATACTTCACGTAGACGTGTGCCAACTGATGATCGCAGACCGCAAACGAACGGCTATCGAACAGGTCGAGTTGCTCGCCGAACGGCCCCATTCGCACCGTAAGTAAGCCACTTTGCCGCAGCACGCGATTGAGGTACACCGGCGTATCGACATCGCAATGGCCGTACTCGCTGACGACCCAAACCTCGGCACCAATCGCGTTCGCGGCATCGAGTAACGGCGCGCAGGCATCATCGAGTTCGCGCGTCAATTTCGCCATGTCGCAGCTGCTCGGCCCGCGGCGCTGCGGTTCGTAATCGAGATGCGGTAGGTACACGAGCGTCAGGTTCGGCTGAAAATCCGACAGCATTTTTGCCGCACTGTTCGCGATCCAACTCGTGCTCGGCAACCCCGCCATCGGCCCCCAGAACGACGGGAACGGGAACGATCCGAGCTGCTTTTTCAGGCTTTCCAAATATTCCGGCGGCGAACCGGTGACATCGAATGCCTTGTTGCCATCGACGCCATACCACGGCTTCGGCGTGATCGAATACGCGACATCGGCACCCTGATTGAACCACCAGAACAGCTTCGCGCACGTGAACGCTTTACCGCGCGCCGTTGCACGTTTCTTCGCGGTCGTGTAGATCGGTTCGGCTTGAATGAGCGCGTTCGATTGCTGCCAGAAGCGGACTTCTTTCGTGTCGCGGAACAGCCAGCCGTTCGCGACGATGCCGTGCTGCGAGACCGGTTGCCCCGTTAGGATCGTCGCTTGCGCGGTGCAGGTAACGGCCGGCAACGCCTCCGGCATATCCGCGAGCCAACCGCGTTTGGCGAGTGCCGATAATCGCGGGGCATGGGGCAGTAATCGGGGCGTCAGGCCCACGGCATTGATGAGAACGATTGGCGGCATGATTACCCGATCAGTGGCTTGACGACCGTACCGTGAACGTCGGTGAGACGACAATATCGGCCCTGGAATTTGTACGTCAGCTTCTCGTGATCGATCCCGAGTTGGTGCAGAATGGTCGCCTGGACATCGTGAACGTGAACGCCGTTTTCGGCGACGTTGTAGCCGTAGTCGTCGGTCGAACCGTAGGTGAATCCGGGCTTCACGCCGCCGCCCGCAAACCACATCGTGAAGCAGCGAGGGTGGTGATCGCGGCCATAATTCCCCGCCGTGAGCTTGCCTTGCGAGTAGTTCGTGCGGCCAAATTCGCCGCCCCATACGACGAGTGTATCCTTCAACATACCCGTGCGTTTGAGGTCTTGCACGAGGCCGTAACAGGCGCGATCGATGTCCTTCGCCTGGCGTTTGATGCCACTCGGCAGGCTACCGTGATGGTCCCAACCGGGGTGGTATAGCTGGATGAATCGCACGTTGCGTTCGGCCAAACGCCGGGCCAGCAAGCAGTTCGCCGCGAAGGTGCCCGGCGTCTTAGCGTCCTCTCCGTATAGTTCGTAAACGTCCTTCGGCTCTTTGCTAAAGTCCATCACATCGGGCACGCTCGTCTGCATTCGGTACGCCATTTCGTACTGTTGCACCCGCGACAGAATCTCCGCATCGCCCTCGGTTTCGGCTTGAATTGCGTGCAATTCGGCGAGGCGATCGAGCATCTTGCGTCGGCTGTCGGCACTCACGCCATCGGGGTTCGCGAGGTACAGCACCGGCTCTTTGCCACTGCGAAACTGCACGCCCTGGTGCGTACTCGGCAGGAAGCCATTGCCCCAAAGGCGTGCGTATAGCCCCTGTTCGGTGCGGTCTTTTGAAACCAGCACGGTGAACGCGGGCAGGTTTTCGTTCGCGGAACCGAGTCCGTAACTCAGCCACGCGCCGAAGCTCGGACGCCCCGCCAGTTGGTTGCCGGTCTGAATGAACGTGATCGCCGGGTCGTGATTGATCGCCTCGGTGTAGCACGATTTGACGAAGCAGAGGTCGTCGGCCATCTTCGCGATGTTCGGCAACAAGTCGCTAACCGTCGCGCCACTCTTGCCGTGCTTGCTAAATTGGAAGACCGAACCGGCCAGCGGCAACGTCGCCTGGTTGCCGGACATACCCGTCAGCCGTTGGCCATTGCGAATGCTTTCGGGGAGGTCGGTGCCGTTCTTTTCGTTCAAAACGGGCTTGTGATCGTAGAGATCGAGTTGCGAAGGCCCGCCCGCCATGAACAAGTAAATGATCCGCTTCGCCTTCGGCTCGTGATGCGGTTTGCCGAGGATTCCCGGTGCCGCCGTCGCATGTTGCGACAGCAACGACCCGAGCGCAATGCCGCCAAGGCCCAACCCCGATTGACGCAAAAACAACCGCCGGTTGGTAATCGGGAGAATATCGTGTGCGTGCATATTCGGTATCGCGTGAGTCGCAAAAAGCATTGGCAGAAAGTGTATTGTATCAGTTCACTATTGTTGGACTTCGCGAAATTCGTCGAACCGGAGTGACCTCCACGGCATGATGTCCATTCATGTCGCGTCGGGGCACTATACTTCAGAAGGATTTCTTTCCTGTAACGGTACAGCGAATTGCGAGGTACCGAATCTTGATAATCGAAGGCTCTGAAAGCACGGGAGGTACAGGATGGACATTCCAGCGGCATCAATTGCGAAGCCAGACACCATCGGGTGGCGATTGGAAAACAGCTATTCGCGGCTGCCGGAGGCTCTTTTTGCTGCCGCCGAGCCGGCCAGGGTGCGGGAACCACGGGTCGCGATTCTGAACCAACGGCTGGCGGTCGAGCTTGGACTGAACCTCGATGCGATCACACTAGAATCTGCCGCAGCCCTATTCGCGGGCCAAGTGCTACCGGTTGGCTCCCTGCCGATTGCGCAAGCGTACGCGGGGCACCAGTACGGCGGTTTCGCGATGCTCGGGGATGGCCGCGCCATCTTGCTAGGCGAGCACCGGACGCCGGACGGTCGTCTTGTGGACATTCAATTGAAGGGGCCGGGGCGAACGCGGTTTTCCCGCGGGGGCGATGGCCGAGCCGCACTCGGGCCGATGCTACGCGAATATATTATCAGCGAAGCCATGGCCGCCCTTGGCATCCCCACCACGCGGAGTTTGGCAGTCGTCACCACCGGCGAAGCGGTCTACCGGGCCTCTGCGTTGCGAGGGGCGGTTCTGACTCGTGTGGCCACCAGCCATATCCGGGTCGGCACGTTCGAATACGCGGCTCGCCGGGACGAATCGACCTTGCGGGCGTTGGCCGACTACACGATTGCCCGCCATTACCCGGAGTTAACTGACGCCCCGCAGAAGTACTTGGAGTTTCTCCGCGCGGTTGCGGACCGCCAGGCCTCGCTCGTCGCCCGCTGGCAACTCGTCGGGTTTATCCACGGAGTGATGAACACCGACAACGTGGCCATCTCTGGGGAAACAATCGATTATGGCCCGTGCGCGTTCATGAACGCTTACGACCCAGACACGGTGTTCAGTTCGATCGATAGCGGCGGCCGCTATGCGTATGGCAACCAGCCGCACATCACGCAGTGGAACCTGACTCGGTTTGCCGAGGCATTGCTGCCACTCATTGACCCCGATCAAGGGAAGGCCATTGCGGTGGCCACCGAGGTACTCGAAAACTTCCCCGCGCGCTTCGAGGGGTACTGGCTCGCCGGGATTCGGAAAAAATTAGGGCTACAGACCGACGAGGCCGCGGACGCCGAACTGGCGCAATCGCTGTTCGAGTGGATGCACAAGGCACGTGCGGATTTCACGAACACGTTCCGAGATCTATCGAGCGGTGTGCTGTTTCCGGATCCCGCATTCCAGTCGTGGAACGTGCGTTGGCAGGCGCGGCGAAGTCGAGACGGAGAGCGAAGTATCTCGGCATATGCCCTCATGCAGTCGGCTAATCCCGCCGTCATTCCGCGAAATCACCGGGTCGAAGAGGCACTCTCTGCTGCCGAGCAACACGACGACCTATCGGTATTGCACCGGTTGTTAGCGGCGTTGGCGTCACCGTATGAAACGAGGGCCGATCGATCTGACTACCGCGATCCGCCTGCCGACGAATCTGGCTACCGGACATTTTGCGGGACGTAAAGATGCAACTGTTTAACGGGCTTTTGCTGCCCGGATACAACGTCGCGGCATTCGAGCCGCTCGACAGAGAGTGCCGCTCGACGGAGGTTGCGATTCATCAGCGTCTTTCTCGGATCGGGCGACACAAGGGGGCGAGATTCTGCCAGCCGGTCGTCGCTACGGGCCGACCGAGGGGACGTGGGGTTCGACAATATGAACGTTCATATCGTTCGCGAAAAAATTAGTCTATCCGCGCGGGGGCCGTGGCACACGCCGCCAGGCCGTCTGGCCACTTGACCGCCGCCCCGCTGCCGACGACCACGGAGACCCCATCGCGCAGGGCGACGGCGAGCGCGACCGCCGACGCGAGTTCCAGCGCCGTGCCGCGTCGGGCGAGGTGACGCACGGCGGCGATGGCTTCGGCATCCGTAGCCGTCGCCGCGTCGCCGCCAGACTCTCTGACGGCGCGCAAGGCTTGCCGGCCCGTGATCAGCTCGGCGACCGAAAGGGCCGCCGTGCGCACTTCGGAGACGGGTCGGATCGGCTCGCCGGAGCGCACCGCCCGCGCCAGGGAGTCGGCCCCGGCGGCCTGGCAGGCGATCATTCGCGGCGTCCGGTCGGCGGCCCCCGACTCGCACAGTTCGCGGAAGCCCTTCCAGATGCCGTAGACGCCGTCGCCACTGCCGGCGGCCACGTAGACCCGGTTGGGGACGCGGCCCCGAGTTGCTCGACGACCTCGAAGGCGAGCGTCTTAAAGCCCTCGACGCCGAACGGGTTCGTGAAGCCGGGGCGTGGGCAGAGGGTCGTGCCGGGAAAGGTTTCGCCGCCGGAGAGCGCCGCTTCCAGCAGCAACTCCTGGTCCCCGCCGCGGACGACCGACGCCCCGTACAGCGACATCAAGTCGGTGTGGAGTGTGGGGGCCGCCGGGTGGCAAAAGACGGTGCAACCCAGCCCGTTGACTGCCGCGTAGGCCGCTGCTGCGCCGCCGTGGTTGCCAGTGCTGATGATGGCCAACCGGGCGAAGCCGAAGTGCCGCGCGACCGCCGCCGTGACTGCGTTGGGCCGGTCCTTCCACGACCACGTCGGGTTGCGGGTTTCGTCCTTGAGCAACAGCCCTGGCGCGATAGTCAGCAGCGGCGTCCCGCCTTCTTGCAACGTGGGGCGTGCCGAAACCGGCGGGAGCCAGTGCCGCCAGCGCCAGACCCCGCGCTCGGTTCCGTCCGGCGTCAGAGCACGAGGTAGATCGCGGTAGCGGACCTCCAGCGGTGCGCGGCGGCAGTTCGGGCAGCCGCGGTATTCTGCCGCGAAGGAATGGGAGGTGTCACAGGCGTCGCAGTGGAGAAATGCGTTTGTCATGCCGATTCCTCCAACGGGGTGCCGACGAGGACGCCCCAATTGCCGCGGCGGATGCCGGCCTTCGACCGCAGGGCGAGCACGGTTCCCTCAGCCTCGGAGAGCAGCCGTTGGACGATCCCGTTCCGCAGCGTCGTAATCGTGGCGACTTCGGTTCCGGCCATTACGGTGTCCCCGATGTCGAACCGCGGGTGGAACAACCCGTCGGCTTCGGCCAGTAACCAATCGCCGGTGTAGGTCCGACCGGACGCGACCGTCGTGGGTGTCGGCGGAAGGTGGCCGCGGTGGGCGAGGGTGCGGAGAATCCCGTTGCGGTAGTCTGCTCGGCCCGCGGCCGAGAGTTGCCCCGCGCCCAGGTACTCGCAGCCGATCGCACACGCCCCGCGGCGGTGCAGTTCGTAGGACAAGACGCCCGGCGTCGGCGGGAGTTGCCATCGCGTGGCCATCCCGAAGTGACGCGCCGCCTCGGACGACGGGTTGCCCTCGCTCGCCGCGCCGTAGAAGCCGGCGACAGGCAGGAAGCGGTACTCGACGCCGCCGGAGTGTAGGTCGATTAGCGTATCGGCCGATCCGACGAGGGCGAAGAGTTTCGCCGCGAGTCGTTCGGTCGGCGTACCGTCGGGGTTGCCGGGGAAGGAGCGAGCGAGGTTTGCGCCATCCTCCGGGTTCGTCCGCGTTCCGGCCAAAAATGCCGTCGGGTTCGCTACTGGGACGAGGATTAGGGTACCGCGTACCTCAGCCGACTGGAGGGAGTTCGTTAGGTCGCCGACCGCCGCGACGCCTTCGTACTCATCGCCGTGGATGCCCGCTGTGACGGCCGCCGTCGGCCCCGGTTCCCGACCACGGACGACATACACCTCCACGCTTCGGTCGGCATCAACACGCAGTTCCTGCCACGCGGCCGTCCCCGGCGCTACTTCGATTAACTCGCCCATGCATCCTCCGGGATTGTCACCTCGAGGCCCGTGTTGAGCGAACTCAACGCTGCGATCGCGATGAGTTCGGCTCGTAACCCATCCACAGCTGGTACGGGCGACAGAGATTTAGTTTCTATCGCTCGCAAAAACGCATCGAGTTGGAGTCGTAGGCAGCCGTAATAGTCGGTGCGGCCAATGACGACGCTATCCGGTTGTACGTACGCGTCGGCTGTGAGGAGCGATGCCGGTCGGGTCGATAAATCGACGTCAAAAACGCCGCTTTCTCCGTAGAGTGTCATCCTCGCTCGAGCGCATGCCGCCAACGGGTGGGCACCGTCCCGAACCCAGGCGATGTGATCGATCGCTGTCAGACCGCCATCGAACCGCACCACCGTCGTCACCGCCGTCGGGCCAGGAATGTCCGAGTAAATCTGTGCGGAAAATGCCTGCAGCTTCACGGCACGTAGACCCGTCAACCAACAAATTAAATCGAAGTTGTGGACGGCCGTATCGAGCGGCCCCAGTCGCCATGCCGGGTTGGCCAGGGAGAGCGGTGCGACCCGCGACGACTGGACCGAGGACAC
>JANXNT010001289.1 GCA_025353985.1 Limnoglobus sp. | reverse complement strand
TAACAATGGCTGCTTTCGGTGAACCCGTGAACGGTTACGGCTCAGAAGTACCGTGCATCGCGACGGAAAGCGCAACTTCAAAACTAGCGGTTCGGCTATCGCCAGCGACGGGTGAGGCGTACGCGCTCCGCTTCGCAAAGTCTGCGTTGCGGCTAATTCCGGCGATCATTCCGGCGACTCCTTCGTACGGGTTTCTTCGGCTTGTTAAAGTGATAGACGCCGTAACCCAAACCGATTGCCATCATTACGGCGACGACGATCCCGAAAATCTCGAGTACCGATTTGCCAGATTCGACGACGAATTGCGGGTTCGCGACGGCAACTTCTGGCGTCGGTTGCGGAAGTGGATCTACGACTTTTGCGGGAAGAACGACATTCGCCGGCGCTGCGGTGCGAAGGCTGTCGATTTCCAAACCGTCGCCTTTCCAGTCGATCTGCTTTCGCGCTTCGTCGTACAGTGAAATTTGCATCGTGGAACAGATCAGTGTTTTCAACGTGGTGTCGCATCGGTTCGCCAGAATCGTGAGGCGAGCGGCGATTCGCGGACGATTACCCGACTTCCATTTCTCCTCTAACTTCGCGGCGAGGTCTTCGTGAACGTACACGCGAAGGTTCGATGCCGTCGTATCGTTTTCGGTGAACCGCAATCGTTTGAGCGTTCGTTGACCGAGCGAAGTCTGGACGATTTCGTCCGAGATTCCGGTCATGTAAATGGGCGCGTTCGATAGAGTCGTACCGACCGACCGATCGAGTTTTTCCGCGAACGCGCGGAGCGAGATCGGATTCGTCGCAGTCGCCGGTGCCTCGGCTCGCTTGAATCGGTGCGGAACGGTCCCATCGATGGCGATGAGGCCGATCTCGTCGATGCTGAATTTGTGCCCATTTCCCGATGCGGATGGCCAGATTTTCCCGCGCGCACGGACGGCCATCTCCTTGCCGGCGAACTGCCGCATCGAATCGCCGATGGACTTCGCCGTCGTGATCGACAGAATCTCGCGCATTTCACCGTTTTTCGTACGCGAAAACGCGAGGGGCAAAGCGCCTTTCGGATCGGAATTGACCGCGCAAATCAGATCGACCGTGACTTCCTTCCCGACGAATTCTTGGTATCGCGAATCGACGTCGAGCATACTGATTTGACCGGGCGGCAGCGGGGGAAGCCGCGTTGCGATCGGCGGCAACCGCGTGCCGGTCGGCGCGACGACCAACCCGATGATGCCTTTATCCGGCGCAGGCGCAGGCGGTGGCACGTATGCGCGAGGAGGAAGGTCGGGTGGAATGCCGGGAATCTTCGGCCGCATCGGTTCGGGTACGACGGGGTGCGGTGGGGGTTGCAGGGGCGGCGTTTGCGGTGCGGGTTTGGGCGGCGGTGGCGGCGTGGGCGTGCTTTCCTCATCGTCGAGCATTGCCAACTTTTCGAGTAGCTCGAAATCGGCCACGGTGAGGATGCGAACCTTCCGCACCTGGCTGAAACGTTGCACGTTGTCTTTATCTTTCCAAGCCGTTTGCATCCAGACGTGCGTCGCGTCGGGCATCGCCATCGTGTTGTTGAAAAGTGGCGTCGCGTCCTTCGACTGGCTCAAGAACCGGATCTCCGCGTTCGGCATCTTCGAGACATCGCTCGGCGGTTTCTCGAAGCCGGAGGGGGCGACGTACACGCTCACCGACGCGACGCGATTGTTCGGGTCGGAGGTCCAGACTTCAATCTGCAACCGTTTGAGGAGTGCGAATGCCTTGCTTTGGGAAAGCATCGGCTCGCAGACGCGCCCCGCGACGAGATCCTTGACGAACGTTGCGGGAATCGCGATGCCGATACCGGCGGCTCGCACCGTCTTCACCGCCACGCCGACGAGTTTCCCATCGGGTGTCACCACGGGGCCGCCACTGTTGCCGGGGTTCAGCGCCCCGTTGAGTTGCACCGCAGCCAATTGACCGCGATCATCTTTCCGAATGCTCGAAACGCTCGCGATGCCGATGCTGATTTCTGGGTTTCGAGCGCCGGCAGAAAGCAGTTCGCCGAAGGGGAATCCGCAAACGTATACCGACATCGTTTCTTGGAGCGCCACGTCGTCCGATATCGTCAACGGTTCGGCCAACGGCTTGAGGGCTTTCACCCGCAACAGCGCCAAGTCCCGCTCCGGATCGCGGCCAATCACCTCGGCGCGGGCAGTCCACTCGTTGGGCTGGCCGCTCTCGAATACGACATCGATCACGGGCCGATCCGCGATGCCGAGTATGCGCAAGATTCCCGGCTCGATGACGTGATCGTTCGTGACAATCAGTCCGCTATTGGCATCGGCCTTCACGAGAAAACCGGAGCCACTCCCGCCGAACTTGCCGATCGTTACCTTCACGTAAACGCTCGCCGCCTTGAGTTTCCGAAGCGATTCGGCCGGCAACGATTGCGTCTGCGCGAAAGCCGCACTGGTAGACGCGATCCAAATCGCCGCGAGTGTGAGGTAGCGAAGCATAATCACTCCTAAATAAAACGATAATTACTCCACAGTGTACCGAACGGATTCGACGAATGATAGAAGTGTTTTCAAATGGGCAGAAGACGTGTTGGCAAAGTCATTTTTTCAATCGAGCCAGTGTTGCGGCTTCGACTCGTTCCCAGGGGATTGCGGCATACGGATTCGCGGCGTGGGAATCCAGGCGGCGGTCGATCTCTTGCTTCCACTCGTTGCTGATTTGCGAATCCTGCTCGACGCTTCCCAGTATCTCGTGGGCAAGTGCGATCTTGTCCGCATCGCTGAGTCGGTCGATTCCGTAATCCGTCATGGTCGGCGTCATGGCTCCTCCGTTTGGTTTTCGTCATTCTACAACGTGCAAATCTGCCTCGCCAGCAGAATTGGCTCCCGCGAAACTGGACTTGGCGCACGGCAAAATAATCCCGATACTCCGCAATCAACCCGCATCGAACAAGGAGGTTCTCTGCTATGACCACGACCATGCGTATGTCTCACGTGCCCTCGTCGCCGACCACCGATGGCGTCGAACTCCAGTGGGCGGCCACCGAGATCGCCAGCTTGCTGCGACAATCCGAGCCGGGTTCGGTTGTCGGCGCGGTGCTGCAACAAACACTGCGCGAGCTTTCGAGCTTGAAATCGAGCACCGGGACCGTTGTCGGCCCGTTCCGCATGAAGGCGGCGTGAGGTTTTCGATTCGCCTTGATCGGATCGAACAACGGGGGTATTTCCCTCTCGCTGCGCAAACCTGCGCACGCCTGACGAGGTACCGGATGGGCGTTCCGCACACGCTGTCGAACTGGAAATCCATCGTCATCGCGATGGGTTTTCTCCCGCTAGTCGGGTGTCTGACGCCGAAGTTCGTCGCTGCGCCCAAGCCGACGCCCACCGCACCCGTTGTGTCACTTCCCGAACCGCAAATCGCACAAACCAAGCCGCGTTTCGCCGAACTCGTTGCCGTGCCCGGCCAGCGGATTCCGCTCCACGATAGTGCAAATGCGACTGTGCCGATTGTCGTCGAACGCACCCATGTAGGGATCGTCGTGCCGCCGACGCCCACACAGACGGTGGCCACGCCACCGACTGCGCCGCCGAAGTTCGAAGAGCCGAACCGCTTCGAACTCGCTTCGAATATGTTGCAAGGGCAACAATCGCGGCGCGGCCCCGTGCCCGATGTGCCGCTGATCACGGCACTGCGTTCGTACTTGGATAATCGCCAAGATTCCGCAATCGATCATCTCGCGCGGTTCGACAAACCGAACCAAGAACTACTTCTGTTACTGTTGCCATTAGCAGCCGAGGCACAGAACGCGGACCTGAGCGGGGGCACGCCGAAAGACCCAGCGATGCTGATGAATTACCTCGAAGACGCCACGGCCATGGTTGCCCGAGTCGCGCCGCTCATCGTCAAAAAAACCTGTTTCGTCGGTAGTGTGGTGCAGTACGGCATGTACGAACCGCTTCCCGCCGGGTACCGTTTCCTACCCGGTGGCATCGCAACGCTTTACGTCGAGATTGGCAACGTGCCTTCGGTGCCGACAGGCAGCGACGGCTTTACAACCAAGCTCGTCCACACGTTGCAAATCCACGACGCGAACGGCAAAGTGATCGAGCAAGCTGACAAGACACAAACGACTTTCAGCAAACCGATTGTGACGTTAAGCCAAGTCCACGACTTCTTCGTGAAGTTCGAGATGATGATCCCCGAGAAGCCCGGAAAGTACACGTTAACGTTCGAAGTGCGTGACCCTGCTAACGGCCGCAAAGTGCGAAAGACCGTCGATTTCCACGTGGCGGGGTGATTTGGCGATGACCAGTTACCCTTCGGCCGTCATGGGGTATCTCCGTGCGGCAGTGCGATTTCGGGAAACTCAATGTTGTAATACACATCTGCAAGCGGAATTTCGATTGGAAGCGACGTCAGCGAAAATGTATCCTGAATACCGTGGAACACTTTTAGCGACCACGTCCCGTCAGTTTGTCGAACGAGCCGGTGAATCTGCGGTACGTCCTGCGAGACGAGAATGTACTCCTGCAATGACTCGATTTGACCGTAATGTCGCAGCTTGACATCACGATCGTATCGCTCTGTCGAGGGCGACAAGACTTCGAAGATGATACGCGGATTGACGATCGTGTTCGCGTCGTGAATTGCACGCTCGATAGGATTGCAAACGACGACAATATCGGGGTACGTGTACAGACCAGTACGGTTGATGTGTACCCTTTGATCACTTGAAAAGGACTCGCATGGCCCACCCCTCATGCGACTCTTCAACTCGTAGGTGAGATTTTCCTTGACTCGATTGTGTTCGATACTGGCACCGGCCATCGCGTACATTTCGCCATCGTAAAAATCGCTTTTGAACTCGGCGTTTCGCTCGATGGCGAGATACTCTTCGGCCGTCAGTTTACGTTGGGGTAAAGCCGTCATGGGGTATCTCCGCGCGGCAGTGTGATTTCAGGAAACGTGACGTTGCGATAGACTTTTGCGAGCGGAATTTCGATCGGCAGCGAAGTGAGCGAAAATATCTCCTCGATGCCGTGGAACACTTTTAACAACCACGTCCCATCGGCTTGCCGGACGAGCCGGTGAATCTGC
>JANXNT010001278.1 GCA_025353985.1 Limnoglobus sp. | reverse complement strand
CCAGTCGTCGAACGTGTTAGGGTTTTCGCCCGCTTTGCCGAGCTTGTATTTGAGGTTATTCAGAATCTTTTTCAGGCCACCAGACTTCACCTGCGAATCGCGTAACGGCGAAGTGGCGGTTGAAATACGCTGTTTGAGGCTCGGCCACGTGCGCGGATCGACGCGATCTTCACGCTTCATGTACCGCTGGATGTACGTGCTGTGCGCAGCCGCCAGTTCGCGAACCGTCACGTACAACTGAATCTGATCGGCATCGGGGCGCATGTTCGTGGTGTCGATCACTGCCGCGAATAATAATCCTTGGGCTTCGGCCGCGAGATTCAACGAACTTAGCAATAGCTCGCGATCCTTGATCCAACGCGGGTCGAGCACGTGGTGAAGCAACTCCGCGGCATCGGCACCGACATCGTAAGCCGCAGCGAGATCTTCCCAAACGGTTGCGGATCGGGAGAGTGTGGAAATGTCGAGCATCCAAAGCGTGCATTTAATTAGTCGCTCCGCCTTCGACCGCAGCGCGGCCGAAGAATCCATGTAGCTAGATTCGCTTGATGCGTTCCGGTGCCGCTGCGCAATGAGACGGCACGCTTCGGCTTTTACGCGGCAACGGCTGGCGATGACGCTCGGTTCCTGCGGGAGCCAACTCGTCGATTCTTCGTTGTGCGGTTCCGTACGAATGGACGGCGGCGGGGTGAGGTGAAACGTCAGTAACGATGCTGCCACCGTTGCGGGCAGAACGGCCTCTCTCGGCTTCCGGACTTCGGGAATCAACGTCGGCACCAATGGTGCTTCCGCAGTTACGGTTTGGCCTTCGACCCAACCGACAAAAGCGCGACCGAGCGTTGCCACATCGCGTTGCAATGTGGCATCGGCTTCGATCAGGCTCTTCAGGCGATTCAAAAAGGGCGCAAGAGCATTCAACAAATCGTGTTCTGCGGGCATTTCATCATTCTACGGTGTCGGGCGACGATGGCAGTTTAGTTTTCTGCGAGTGAAATGGCGAAAAAAAAGCGGCAGGTTGAACCTGCCGCTGCGAAAACGCCCGTTCAAACCGATTTAAGCGCTCTTCTTGCCCTGTTTGCGCTCGAACAATTTGTGATCGCCGCGGACAATATCCGCCGTGACGACGTAGTGGCCCTTCGTTTCCATGTCGGGCAATTCGTACATGATGTCCACCATCACGTCTTCGACGATCGCCCGCAGACCGCGTGCCCCGGTGTCGCGATTCTTCGCGAGTTTCGCAATCTCTCGGAGTGCGGCGTTCTCGAACTCGACCGTTGCGCCTTCCATCTCGAAAAGCTTCTGGTACTGGCGTACGAGTGCGTTCTTCGGCTCGGTGAGTATGCTAATCATCGCTTCTTCGTTCAGCGGATCGAGCGGGGCCAGAACGGGCAGGCGACCGACGAACTCGGGGATCAAGCCGAATTCGATCAGGTCGTCGGCAGTCACTTGGTTGAGCAATTCGCCGAGCGTGTGTTCTTCCTTGTCGGCGGACGCCCCGAAGCCGATCGTCTTGCGACCGATCCGCTTCGCGATAATATCTTCCAGCCAGACGAACGTACCACCGCAGATGAACAAGATGTTCGACGTGTCGATCTGAATGTACTGCTGTTCGGGGTGTTTACGGCCACCTTGTGGCGGCACGTTGCTCACGGTGCCTTCG
>JANXNT010001190.1 GCA_025353985.1 Limnoglobus sp. | reverse complement strand
CACTTCACGAGCAGCGACCCGCAGGCCGACTTGCCCGCCGACTACACGTACACCGCGGCCGATGGGGGCAGTCACACGTTCACGGGCACGCTGAAAACCGCAGGGTATCAACTGTTCAAGGCTGCCGACGCCACCGCGCTGACACTCATCGGCAACTCGAACAGCGTGTTGGTCACCCCGATCGAGGGCGTGTCGCTTAGCACATCTGGCGGCGGCGGGTTCATCGGTGTCGCACACGCCGTGACTGTCAATGCCCGCGACATCTACGGCAACGTGGCCACGAGCTATAACGGCACCGCCCACCTAACGAGTTCGAACCCGAACACGATCGTCGGGGCCGATGCCGTCATCGTGAACGGCGTCGGGACAATTAATATCACGCCGATGACGCTCGGTGCCCAGACGCTGACTGTCACGGGCGCGTTGATAGGCGATTCCGCCAGTATTACCGTGACGCCGGGCTGGCCGGTCCGGTTCACAATGACGGCGATCCCTGCGACAATTGCGGGTGTGAGCCAGTCGTTCTCGATGACGGCATTCGACGCCTTCGGCAACGTCTCGAACGTGTACACCGGCACCGTCGTCTTCAGCAGTTCGGACATCCAGGCCGGGCTGCCCGCGAGCTATGCCTTCACCGCTGCCGACGCGGGAACGCACACGTTCAGCGTGGCACTGCGAACCGCAGGCTTGCAATCGTTCACGATGCGAGACTCGGTTTTGGCGGCGGTCACAATTACACAGACCGGTATTTCGGTCGGGTCTGCGGCACCGGTCTCGTTCTCGGTCACGGCACTCCACGCCGTGGTTGCAGGAACCGCGCAAACGATGACCGTGAGCGGGAAAGATGCGTTCGGAAACATCGCCACGGGCTATCGTGGGACGGTCGCTTTCGGCAGCAGCGACACAATCGCAGGTTTACCGGCGAACTACACTTTCACCGCAGTTGACGCGGGAACGCACGATTTCAGCCTGATATTGAAGGCGTCCGGGAGTTCGGTCGTCACCGTGCAAGATACCGCAAACGCAACGAACCTCGCGTATAGCTTCATTCAACGCGACATCGTCGTAACGCCAGCGGCCGCCGTCGGCTTCGTGCTGCGAGCTACGACGAACGTGACCGCCAACCTTGCGTTCCTCTTCACGGTTCAAGCCGTCGATGCCTTCGGGAACGTCGTCAACGGGTATCGGGGCAAAGTCCACTTCACCGGGCCGAGCGGCGTCCCGCTCGACTACACCTTCACGGCCACCGATGCCGGTACGCACGTCTTCAGCATCACGTTGACCGCAACGGGCACGCAAACGATCGGCATCCAGGACACCCTCAACGGTGCCATGAAAGCCCAGACGAGCGTGAAAGTCGTCGCGCAATCCACCGGCGGCGGTGGCACCGGCGGCGGCGGTACGGGTGGCGGCGGCAAGAAGCCATAATGTGAGCTTTGCTGCGGTTCGGGTTTGGCCCGAACCGCATCGCTTCGGCTATACTTCTGGAAGTCCAAACGATGGCCCTTCCGAGATGATCGATGGTTTCCCCCGAACGGCTCGACTCGTTGCAAATCGCGTTCGCACGGTTGCTCGCCGAGTTTGGCATCGAACCGGCGGGCACGTATTCGCACTTCGATAACCTCGTGGCGATGTACTCGCAAAGTCATCGGTATTACCACACTCTGGAACACATCGCCGAGGTGCTGAAAGTCGCGGGCCGATTGCGCAAGTTCGCTGAGAATCCGAACGCGGTGATGTTGGCCATCTGGTATCACGATGCGATTTATGACCCGAAGCAGCGCGATAACGAAGCGAAAAGTGCCGACTTCGCCAAGAATGTGCTCGAAGTTCTCGGCGTACCGTCGCCGACAATCGCGACGGTAACGGACCTGATTTTGGCCACGGCACACGGGACGCCGCACGAATGGAACGCGGATGTGCGTGTGATGCTCGATGCCGATCTCGCGATTCTCGGTTCGGGCGAAACGCGATATTTGCGTTACGCCGCCGATATTCGCCGCGAATACGCCTGGGTGCCAAATGCCGAGTATGCCACCGCACGTGTTGCCGTACTCGATGGCTTTCTCGCACGGCAACGGATCTTCCACACGGACGTCATGTTCCTCGAAGGCGAGGGGAGTACCCGCCGGAATCTGCTCGCGGAACGCGCCACACTCATGTCACCGTGATCACGAGATTGTCCCGATGCACGAGTTCCTGGTACGGCAACTTCCCGAAGCGGCTGGCGATTCGCTCGCGGCTCATGCCGATGATTCGCGTCGCATCGTCCGCACCGTAGTTGATTAAACCGCGTGCCAGTTCGATGCCGTTCGCGTCGAAGATTGCCACGACATCGCCTTTGCCGAACGTGCCTTCGATCTGTTGCACGCCGACGGGAAGCAGGCTTTTCCCCTGTTCCACAAGGGCTTTACGGGCACCGTCATCGATGCGCACTTTGCCCTTCGGTTTGGCAGTGAAGCCGAGCCAGCGCTTCCACGCCGTGACCGATCCGCCGTGCGGCAGGAACAGCGTACCGACGCTTTCGCCCGCGAAAATCGCATCGAGAATGCCATCGGTCGCGCCGTTCGCCATGATGACCGACCCGCCCGCCACCGTCGCCAGCCGTGCCGCCAGAATCTTGCTTTTCATGCCGCCGGTGCCGAGGTCGCTCTTCGTGTTCCCGGCCATCCCCGCAATCGAATCGTCGATGTGCGCGACCGTCTCCACGAGTTTCGCCGACGGATCGTGACGCGGGTCGGCAGAGTACAAACCATCGACGTTTGTTAGCAAAATCAGCAACGGCGCTTGCAGCAAATTCGCGACCATCGCGGCGAGTTGGTCGTTGTCGCCGAATTTAATTTCCGCGATGCTGACCGTGTCGTTTTCATTGATGATCGGTAGCGCTGAGTATTCGAACAACGTGATGATCGTGTTCCGCATATTCAGGTAGCGCGAACGCGAATCGAAGTCCCCCGCCGTCAACAATATCTGTGCGGCATGGACGCCGTGCGGGTTCAAAAACTCCTGATAAAGCTGCATGAGTGCCGACTGACCGACTGCCGCACACGCCTGCAAGTGCGGTAAATCGACGGGTCGTTTACCGAGTTTCAGTTTGCCCACGCCCGCGCCAATTGCCCCGGAACTGACGATCGCCACGCGTCGCCCGCCCGCACGAATTCGCTGCACCTGATCGACGAGTGCCGCAATCCGCACGCGATCCAACGCACCCAACGAATCCGTAAGTACGTTCGTGCCGACCTTGATCACAACCGGGTCCGCCGCCACCACCACGTTCCGCCGCGCATCGTGTGCCATTCCGAAGTCTCGTGTGTCTCGATGCAGCTGTTTTACGAGTTGCACCACGAGATGCTGCGGTTAAGTGCGGGTGTAAAATTGTGTTATCGACTATCTGTTTTTCACGTGCCGTCGCCTTTTTGGCGATAGACGAAGACGGTGGCGTCTTCGGGTGGGCCTTCGGCGGGCCAGTGGAACATCATAACGGCTTTGTTTTTGCTGTCGTTTACCACGTTCTTTGCGGCTTCGTGCATTGGCAATCGCGAGTGTGGCGACTTGCCATTCTCGTAAACCACCCAACGATACTCCGGCACTTCGGGGAAGCTGGGGATGTGATATTGCGTGGTACCGGCGTACCAACTCGCCCAGTCGTACGGGTCGATCAACGCATCCTTCGGGCCGACTTTCCCGCGTAGGAATTCCCCTGCGGCTTTGTGCCCGATGCGGCTCTCGTG
>JANXNT010001175.1 GCA_025353985.1 Limnoglobus sp. | reverse complement strand
ATTGCAAGTAACCGCAACAACTACGGCGCGGTCGCGTGGACCGAAGACGGGTTGTACGCGGGATGGTTCATCGACCGGCACGCGAAGGATTTGCCCGACTGGGCGTACAGCCCGGCCGGGCGCGGCCTCAGCGGGTTGTTCGCAGGCGACGATTGGGAGTGTGCCGGTTCGCTGGCGGAACTGGCCGACGGCTCGGTACTCTGGCTGCCCCGCGCCTCAGGTCGCACCGCGGCGTTCCGCGTGCGCGGTTGGGACAATTGGGTGCGTACGTCGGGCAAAATCGAACTGAAACAAGTGACGCCCGCCGCTATGCCGGACGGCAAGGGACTGGCCGCGACGTACTTTCGTGGCAAGGATTTCGCCGGAGCGCCGGTCGTTAGCCAAGTCGATGCGCGATTATGGTTCACGAACGGTGTCGGAGATAAACGTGTCGCGAGTTGGGCCGCTGGCCCGTGCAAGGGCATCAACGCTGCCGAGCCTTTCGGCGTCCGCTGGACGGGGCGACTCGTCGCACCGCTCAGCGAGGATTTTTGGTTCCGTATGTATAACGAAAACGCTGACTCCGCGTTCATCAAAGCGCAGTGGTGGAAGCCGAGTGCGGGTTCCGCGCGAGTCTGGCTCAACGGCGTACTCGTTGCCGACGACGCACGATTCGAATCTGCGCCCGTTCGCCTCATCGCGGGACAGAGCTACGATCTGAAAATCGAGTACGCTTCACCCGGTGTCGCGAAGCCGGAATTCGCGTTCTCGTGGGCCAGCAACACCAAAGCCTGGCAGCGCGTTCCCACGGCCTACCTCCACGCAGATACTGCTCCCGTTGGCCCTGTTGTCGGCGTGACCGCGGAAAAAACGGCGGTTCGATTCACACTCGACAAGCCGCAGACTGCACCGCTAACCGTGCGCTTCCGCCAGACCGGTACCAATGCCGTGACGACCGCCGGTGAAGTGACCATCCCCGCTGCGGCACTCACCGCGAGTGCCGTACTCGACGTGAAAAATGGCCCGTGTAAAATCGAGTTGAAGCCGACCGCCGATTACCGCGGCGATGTCACTTCCGGGTCCGTCACGGTCGGCAGTGTGCCGTCCATTACCGATGGCCTCGTCGCCGCGTATTTGCTCGACGAAGCACACGGCCGGACGATCTACGACAGCGTTGGCAACGCACACGCCCCGTTCGAGGTCTTCATGAATCCGCCCAGCCCGCGTTGGCTGCCAACCGATGGCGTTCGCGGCGGCGGGATGGAGTTTCCCGAAGCCGATATCCGCGTGAATCTGCCCGGCGCGAAAATCGCGGGCGACTTCACTGTGGCGTTTTGGGTACGCACCAAACAAGCTACGCAAGCGATCATGCAAGGTAGCTTCGACTTCTCGCTTGCCGATGGCCACCCGCACATCAATTTAGGTGGTTGGGGCACATCCGCCTCGAAAG
>JANXNT010001173.1 GCA_025353985.1 Limnoglobus sp. | reverse complement strand
CAGCAATCATCGGGGAAAGCTCATTGGCAAGCGTGTATACTGGGCTGTACGAGATGTCGATTAATAAGGGAGCGAAGTGATGCCCGTCCACGATTGGAACCGCGTACATCCGGGAATCTTCCACGACTTCCATCACGAGTGGATTTCGGTGACGCGCCGCGAACTGAACCGCATCTTGCGCGGCTCGGATTATTACGCACTGGCTGAACAAGTCGTTAGCGGTTTCGGGCCAGATGTCCTGACTTTAAAGCTACCAAGTACAGAACCAGAATCACTACTCAACCGTGATAGTTCAGTGTCGGTGATGGTCGCACCGCAGTCTAAAATCGCGATCCAATCGGCTCCCGGATGGTACACCAGTCGTAAAAAATCCGTCGTCGTAAGGCATGTCAGCGATCATAGTATTGTGGCGGTTCTCGAAATCGTTTCGCCAGGGAACAAGTCGAGCCAGCGGGCGATCTCGGCGATCACCAACAAAATCCAGTCGTTGCTCTCGAACCGGATTCACGTCTCGTTCGTGGATGTGTTTCCGCCAACCGCACTCGCACCGCAAGGGTTACATCCGATTTTCTGGGAAGACGCGGGCGGCGATTGCTTTGCGTTCGACCCCGCGCAACCTCTTCTCAGTGCCGCATACGTTGCAGTCGAATATCGCGCCTACCTGGACCCGTTTGCAATCGGCGAAGCGCTGCCGAACTTACCCGTGTTCCTCACGCCGTTCGAGCACATCACGGTCGATATGGAGACGACCTACCGCGTCGCGTTCGAAGCCGTGGCAGACGTCTGGCAGCGGGTGCTGACCGCGTAGGCGTCTCACACATACGCTTTCGCTTTTTCCTTGAATAACGCAAGCAGTTTGTTCGCTTGTGCGTCGTATGCGGCGGGGGTGGCCCAGCTAGTTTTTGGCGAGAGGATGTTCGCGGGTACACCGGGGCAGATCGTTGGGATTTGCACGCCGAAGATCGGGTCGGTGACCATCGGCACATCGTTCAGCGCGCCGCTGAGTGCGGCCTTCAACACGGCGCGGGTATGTTCCAACGACATACGCGAACCGTTGCCGTTGAGACCAGTATTCACGAGCCAGACGGGAACGCGGAATTGCTCGAGTTTCGCTTTCAAAAGAGCGGCATATCGCTTCGGGGGCAGTGGCAGAAACGGCTTCGCGAAGCAGGTGCTGAACTCGGTGGTTGGCTCGGTAATGCCCGTTTCGGTACCGGCGACTTTCGCGGTGTACCCGAGTAAAAAATGCTCCATTGCGAGGTCGGGACTGAGCCGCGACAGCGGGGGCAATACGCCGAACGCATCGTACGTTAGGAAGAAAATATTCGTCGGATGGCCGCCACGGCCACTCAGTTCGCAACGCGGGATGAACTCGATCGGGTAGGCGGCACGGGTGTTTTCCGTGTACTGCGTGCTGAAGAAATCGGGCACGTGCGAGACGGGGTCAATCGGCACATTTTCGAGCACGCTACCGAAGCGCAGTGCGTTCCAGATCTGCGGTTCGCCACGTTCGCTGAGCTTGATCGTTTTCGCGTAGCAACCGCCCTCGATATTGAAGAAGCCGTCCGGCCCCCAGCCGTGTTCGTCGTCGCCGATCAGCCGACGATCCGGGTCGGCGGAGAGCGTCGTTTTCCCGGTGCCGGACAGGCCGAAAAAGAGCGCGGTGTCGCCGTGCTCGCCGATGTTCGCCGAGCAGTGCATCGGGAACACGTCGCGTTGCGGCAACAGGTAATTCAGCACGCTGAAGATCGATTTTTTAATCTCGCCGGCGTAGTGCGTGCCTGCAACGAGCACGAGCTTTTCCTCGAACGAAATCGCGACGCAGACTTCCGAATTCGTGCCATCGCGGGCCGGGTCGCAGTGGTAATCGCAAGCGTGCAAGATCGTCCACGGCTCGCTGTGGTCGGCGGTCGAACCTTCGGCGGGAGTGCGCAGGAACAAACACCGCGCGAATAACGCGTGCCACGCTTTCTCGGCAACGACGCGGAGTTTCAGTT
>JANXNT010001167.1 GCA_025353985.1 Limnoglobus sp. | reverse complement strand
CTTGAGTCGTTGCGATTCACCCGACCCCTTGCGGAGAATCGGCTCAGTCAGAGCCGAGCGCGGGGCATGAACGCACCGATCACGAACCCGCCGTGCCCGCCGGAGGCAACGCATCCGCACGTGAGGAGCGCCGTCGCAGATACGCGAAGAACAACCCGAGCGCAGCAAACACGGGAATGGCGATGTACAGGTACAACATGTAGCCGGTACGTGATGGCAGTGTGATGCCTAGGGGTTCAGGTATACCGTAATGACTCAATGTGAACTTGGCCAAATCGGGAATAGAAGTCGCGTAATCGCTGTAGTCATAAGCAATTTTTGCATCTCTGAAACTATCTCTTAGGACAATTCGGCTACATTGTAATTGGTCTGTGTTGAGCTGAATCACTTCACGTGTTATTGTGACAGGCTTACTAAGATTTGGTGTAGCAAAATACGAAATATGAATTGGTACGAATCGCATCTTTGGGTTGACGTCCATTGTCCCTGAAAGATCAATAGTCAGATTTCTCTCAGCTATCATGAGCTTGTATTGAAACCCTAATGCCCAATTTGAATCTGAGCGTTTCACTATCGAGATAATTCTGAGTTTATTCAATTCTAAACAATCTGATAGACTCGACTCAATAAAACCGCTGAGTGGGTACATGCACCTGCAAGTCAATTGATTCGATATCAGATCGTCGATTTTAGCATTCTCATTTGGCTTGTACATTTCGAGAAGTTTCCAACCTGTATTGCTATCGATAGTATTTGCTAATGCAAACCCGTATAGTGGCGATTTTACAAATACAGTTTCTGTAATGACGTCCTTTGCTTTCATTGACACATATATTTTGTCCACAGAGTTTACGACGCTTAGCTGCCTAGACTTTTCGATAGCTTCTTTTAATGACTCTACGATTTTAACTCTAAAGCTGGAAGTTGAATCTTGCTTCTTCAATTCTACCCATCCAGTTTTTACTAATGCCATGTCATCTCGGTTGACGACATTGGTTTGTGCGTGACTCGGCATTGAAAATACACAAATACAGGCCGTCGCGGTGGCTAAACAAATTGCACTTGCGAAAAAACTTCTTAAAAGTATCCATATTGACGACGTTCGAGAATCAATTGTTGAGTGCGTCATTGAATACTTTCAGTTGTGTGTATTGCGGCTTGGAGATATTATAAGTGTGTATGTATGCAAATTGCATACATACACTGGAAAATTGATGTTTACTAGGCAGTACTAAAAGCTACATTGGCATGTGTAGAAATCGGTGCCAAAAACGTAACTTCTAGCACATGGTCCGAGAACAAGGCAGCCGAGATTGCAACTTGGATACGAAAATCGACATCCGAAACCAACTCCCGTATTACCACCGCCACTGTTGCTTCCGCACATCATCATGCACATGTACCACGGCGAGCCGATGTCTCCCGCGCTTCCTCCCGGTTGAGGGCCGCAGTTGCACGGCGCTGGCGGGGGTGGAGTCGTGCAGTTTGCCATGCAGGACATGTACATCATGTTTGCCATTTGATAGGCGGGATACGCAGGATCGCCTGGCATGACGGGTGTTGGAGCCGTTCCGCAACTTGCGCAGTCCGTTGCCCAGGCATTTCGGCCGCCGCCGGTGATCAGTGCGATGGCGAGTAGCGCGATCGCTACGCTGCCGCACATGTACGAGATGATTCCATAGAACTTGCTCACGACGCATCCTCCTCGACGAAGAGAGACTTCACACCGCCAGGGACATCCTGGCGGATGTTCCTGTTACTCGACCTGGCAGCCCAGGCGGAGCGGTATGGTTCGTTGTTGGTCGCAGTCGGTCCAGATCGAGGCGATGCGCGTAAACGCACCGGCGTTCGATTCGGGGACGGCCAACTTAATTGTCAGTGTGAGCGATTCGCCGGACGGGATTGTGAGGGGCATTTCGCTGGTGGTGACGCACGAACAATCGCTGGTGCCGCCGATGAGCCGAACCGGTTTTGCCGTCCAATTCTTGATCGCGATCGTTTGTTCCAGGCGGTCGCCGGGCTTGGCGCTACCGAAGTTCACATAGGAGGGTGCCGAGAGCGATTCGCCTTGTAATGTGGCTAAAGTCGCGGCGATCGAGCCGAAGAACAGCGTGCAGCCGAGCGCGATGATTGCAAACGTCGCCAGTGTACCACCGAGGAGGACCGCCGTGCGAAGCAGCAACGGTTCGATCGTCGCGCGTTGCCATTCGATGCGTTTGGGCCGCGCGAATATCAGTGCCGCTACTGCCACGATATCAACTGCAAACGCGGCCCAGGGGCTGGCTTTGATCGCGCCGAAGCAACCGCAATTCGCTTGCCCAATCATTCCCAGATGGCCGCTGACCACGGCGAACGCGAAGAACGTGCCGATCGCCAGAATCCACGGCAACGGGCGAAACGCGCCCAGCACCAATAGCGAGCCGAGCACGAATTCCCACGTCACCACCGAGTATTGCACAGCGGGCACGGAAAGCCCACCAACGCTCGGCAATGGCGAGACGCTCAGACCATAAGTTTTCAATGCCCCCGCCGTTAAAAGTAACGCACCGAGTGCGACTTCAACGACGCGCCGAAGCGCTCGGCGATTCGGCTGATCGCTGATCGCTGATCGCTGATCGGCTGATCGGCTGCGGATTGAGCATCCATAACGATGTCATTTCCACGTGGGGAGGTTTGTGGTTGAGGGAAGTGTAACCGCGCGACGTTGAGATTGCAATAGCTGAGATCGAAATAATCGGAAATTTATTTCCGCTCGCAAAAGTGTCGAAAAACCGTCGCCCACGCGATTGCGCGAAGTCAATAAGTTTGCGTGGAAATGACGTAAGTCGGAATTATGCGACGTGCACGGACGTACCCAAAAGTGTCTCTAAATGACACAGAAGTGCGCCGAAATGACACAGAAAAGGCGCGCACGGTCGATTTTCGGTCGCATTTTGACCCAAAAAAGGCACTACTTGCACCGAGTCGCGGATCGATGGCTGTCGCAATAACCCACGTAAGGATCACAAGATACGGCAAAAATGCCTGAAACAAATCAGTCATTTGCGATCAAAAAGTGGCATTTTAAGACGAAAAAACACCCGAAAAACCGATTTTGGAGCTTGGAGAATTCTGACTTACGTCGACTGGGAAACCGCATTTTCCAGTTTCACGACTTCGGCTTGCGGCATTCAGGGCTGTTGGTATACCGCATCCATTCGCGAATCCTTCCGTTGGGAGTGCGTATGCGCCGCACGATGTTTGCTTCGGTTGGCCTGATCCTCGTCCTGCTGGTCGGGTGCCACCACGATAAGCACAATCTGAAAGTGTCGTACCCGGAAGAATACACGCTTCCGCCCGATGAGGCACGTTTCAACAACCCGCCAGAATCGGGTTATCGCAAGCCGCCGCCAAAGAAAGAATTCAAAGCCGGGCCAGGCGGCGGAGGTGGCGGTGGCGGTGCCGTTGGCAGCGGTTTCGGCAACAACGGCGCGGGCGGCAGTAGTCGATAACAGGCATGATTCACTGGAAACGCGGCCAAGTCTGGCCGCGTTTCTTCGTATACTTTCTGGCCAGCCCGCAGCGCAAGCAAGGGGAACCCGCTCTAAACTCCAAGCCGTACCTCAACCGTGGAAGACCAACCCCTTGCTTGCGCTGCGGGCT
>JANXNT010001162.1 GCA_025353985.1 Limnoglobus sp. | reverse complement strand
GTATAGTTTATTCTTCTTGTAACTGGGCTTCACAAAGGCCAGCCACACAAGAAAGCCAGTACGATTCCGCAGTAAGCCATATGACATTACCTGTATTCACGATGAGGCCTTTCAACAAACGGGATGAGGAAATCGCATTTTTTGTGCCCATTCCGAAGAAACTCGCATCGGTACGACGAAATGCAGATTATCCCCGTGCTCGACATTATGAACGGCCAGGTCGTGCGTGGCGTCGCCGGCGACCGTGCAAACTACGCGCCGATTCGCTCGGCACTCGTCGATTCGTGCGAATCGGAAGTCGTCGCACGGGCGCTCATACGCGCTACGGGTGCCGACACGATTTATATTGCCAACCTCGATATGTTACGCTGGGGCACGAGCGAATACGACGTGCGCATTCTGCCAGAGTGGAACGGCACGATCTTCCTCGATGCTGGCGGGCTTGGCAGGGAACCGCCGGATGCGCGGTTTCGCGAGATCGCCGCGTTCGAAGTCGGCGCGCGGCCGGAGTTCGTTCGCAAGTCGTTCCAGGAACATCGTGCAGTCAAACCGCCCGCGTTCTCAGTCGATTTGCGCGATGGTTTGCTCGTCGGTGCGTGGGCCGAGTGGGGTTTACGCACTCCGAAAGATGCGCTCGGGTTGGTCGATCGTGTCTGGGAGATCGGCTTCCGCACGGTGATCGTGCTCGATGTCGCCCGCGTGGGTGTCGGTAGTGGCACGGGTACGGAAGCGCTTTGCGAAGCGATCCGCGAACGTTACCCCGCGATGGAAATCATCACCGGTGGCGGTGTTCGCAATTGGGACGATGTGAATCGACTCGCCGATTGCGGCATCGACGGCGTGCTCGTGGCGTCTGCAATCCACGATGGCACACTGACATTCCCACGCAACCCGTGAGGCACTCGATGGCGTATTCGCACACTCGTTTGGCGTGGCTCATCGTCCTGCTATTGTGGCCGGTCGCGATGCTGAATTACCTCGACCGCCAGATGCTCGCGTCGATGAAATTCTCCGTGATGGCCGACATTCCCAGCATCAATAACGACGGGAACTGGGGCTTCATGCTCGGGCAGTTCAAGTGGGTGTATGCGTTTCTCAGCCCGCTCGGTGGCTACGTGGCGGACCGGTTCAGTCGGCGTTACACCATCTGCGGCAGTCTCTTTGTCTGGTCGGCAATTACGTTTTACACGGGACAGGTTCGTACGTTCGACGAGTTGCTTTTGGCACGCTCACTGATGGGAATTAGCGAGGCGTTTTACATTCCGGCGGCGCTCGCGCTGATTGCGGATTTTCACTCGAATGCCACGCGATCTCGTGCCGTGGGCTTGCACCAAATTGCGATCTATTGCGGCGTCATCGCGGGCGGGTTTGGCGGCTACGTCGCGGATGCGCCCGACCTCGGCTGGCGATTCGCGTTCGATGTCTGTGGCGTCTGCGGCATGATCTACGCGGTGCCATTACTCTTGTTTTTGCGCG
>JANXNT010001127.1 GCA_025353985.1 Limnoglobus sp. | reverse complement strand
GGGCCGGAAGGTGGCTCTGAGCCAAGTGGCCGACGTGCAGGACACGACCGGCCCGAACACGATCAACCGGGAGCACGTCGAGCGGCGGATCGTCGTGGCGTGCAACGTTCAGGGCCGCGACCTCGGCTCGGTGGTAGCCGACATCCGGGCCGCAGTAGGGCCGGTGGAGGAGAAACTGCGAGGCGGCTACCGGGTCGAGTACGGCGGGCAGTTCGAGGCCCAGAAGGAGGCGAACCTGCGGCTCGGCGTGTTCGGCGTCCTGGCCGTCATCGGCGTGTTCCTGCTCCTGTGGAAGTGCCTGCGGTCGTGGAGGGCGGCGGCACAGGTGCTCCTCGTCAACATCCCGCTCGCTGCCCTGGGGGCGGTGGTCGCCCTGATGATCGCCAACCACCCGACGGACGCGGCCCTGCATGCCGCCCCGTGGTGGCGGTGGCCGGAGGTGTGGGTCGGGGCCACCACCCTGTCGGTCGCCCATTGGGTCGGGTTCATCACTCTTGTCGGGATCGTCAGCCGCAACGGCATCCTGATGATCTCCCACTACGTCCACCTGATGGAGCAAGAGGGGGAGAAGTTCACCCCGGAGATGATCGTACGGGGCAGCCTGGAGCGGCTGGCCCCGGTGCTAATGACGGCGTGCGTGGCGGTGATCGGGCTGATCCCGCTGGCTCTCGGCGGCGGGCAGCCAGGGCGGGAAATCCTTCACCCGCTCGCCGTGGTGGTGATCGGCGGGCTGGTTGCGTCCACCGTGTTGGACCAGATCGTTACCCCAGCGATGTTCTGGAAGTTCGGAAGGAACGTGTACCTGCCGCCTCCGCCCGGCCAGCACGCCAAGCCGAGCGGCTGGAACGACGCCTGGCTGCACGAACCCGTGAGCCGACTGGAAGACGTGCAATCACTCGGCCCGTAACCCGACGCCGAGGGGACCCGTGGTCGTGGAGTGTGGTGCCGATGCGAACGCTTGCCACAGTCGATTCAGTCGAGGATTTTTTTGCCGATTCCGAGTTCCATTGCCTTCTTGAACACCTTCGCGGCGACGGCGACATCTTGAATGCCGAGACCCAGCGACTTGAACACCGTGATGTCTTGCGGCGTTTGACGGCCCGGATAGCGACCGGCAAGGATATGCGCAAAGTCGTACGTGTCGCCCCAGCCGATCACGCCTTCCGCCATCGCCGCAACCAGATCGCCCGCTTCCGCACGTGCCTGATCTTTGCTATCGAGCGCCACGAGTGTGGCCCGTTTGAACACCTCCGCATCGGCCTCGGCTTTACCCAAAAAGTTCGAGCCGACGAGGTTCAGGTGCGTGCCTTCCGATAGCCATTTGCCGAACAAAATCGGCTCGCGGCTACTCGTGGCGGTACAGATGATGTCCATCCCCTTCGCGGCTTCTTCCGGCGTGCCAACGGGGATGACTTCGGTGCCGCAGACTTTGCTCATCTCTGCCGCGAAGGCGATCCGTTTGGTTTCATCGCGGGCAAACACGTGAACTTTGGCGATCGTTCGCACTTTGCAAATCGCTTCCACTTGCGTTCGCGCTTGACGGCCGATGCCATACAGGCCGAGCGTGGTGGCGTCCTTGCGGGCGAGCTTTTTCGTGGCCGCCCCACTGGCGGCACCCGTGCGGACCGCGCCCATATGGTCGGCTTCAAGGATCGCGATCAACCCGCCGATTTTCGGGTCGAACAGATAGACGTGGAACTTCGCATCGAACTTGCCGGTCGTGTACGCCTTGAGGCCGATGGCGTTCAACGTCTTCGCGGCGGCAGGCAGAACGTGCAACATCACCTGGTCGGTCTGGCAGCGCTGTCGCGGGATGTTCACTGCTTCATCCAGCGACAACTTCCGGAACGCCGCCTCGACGGATTCGATCGCCATATCCATCGTCAGGATCTGGCGAACATCAACTTCAGTCAGGTAATGCACCGGCATAGATCGCCTCGAAAATGGGATCAAAAATTACACCCCGCTCGCCAGCCAACTCTTGAGTTTCGCCACGCCGCCTTCGATCGTCTCGCGGTTCGTGGCGAACGACATACGCACGAAGCCCTCCGCACCGAACGCAATGCCCGGCACAAGGTTCACGTGGGCCTGTTCGAGCAGGGCCGTGCAGAAATTCATCGAATCGGTGACTTTCGCGTTACCGAAGGTTTTGCCGAAGTAACTCGACACGTCGAAGAACGCATAGAACGCACCCTCCGCGTCGAACGTTTTTAGGCCGGGGATAGCTTTCAAAAGACTGCAAACGAGATCGCGACGCACGGCAAATTCGCGGTGCATCTCGGCGATGCACTTCGGCGATTCGGGCGATTCCAATGCCACGATCATCGCGGCTTGGCTGACGCTCGACGGGCAACTCGTTTCCTGGCTCTGGATGTTGTCCATCGCCTTCACGAGGTGCGGCGGCGCGATCGCCCAGCCGATCCGCCAACCGGTCATCGC
>JANXNT010001106.1 GCA_025353985.1 Limnoglobus sp. | reverse complement strand
AAGCAATGCGTACCAGCCGCTGAGCTGTTCTTCCACATTGATAACAGTGGTTGCCAATTCGACGGGCAGATGAGCCGCTAAGTTTTGGCAAACTGCTGCATTCCCACGCTGATAAAGCGAAAGGGTGTCAGTATCTAGTGCATACATTCTCATGGGCTTTCCGTGGCTTCATCGGCTTGGCGGCGGTAATCGGCTATGGCTTGTTGCCATGAATCAAAAAGTGGGTTGTGTTTGTACATTCCTGCATAAGGTGCCAGTGGATGTACATCGCTTATGATTTCGAGTGCAGCGATTTCGGCACCCACACTAAGTCGCGTTTTCATTGCTTCTCGCAATTGGCCGAGCGCTTCTTCACGCGTTGCACCGTCTGCACTCAACACCAGGGGTTGGCCCGTCGTTGCACGGTATCCGTAAGTGCCTGTTTCGATCAAAACGGGAATTTGCATTTCGCGTACTCTTTGCCAGGTTTTGCGAACCAAACAGATAAACACTACTGTATCACCGGTCAGCACCATGCCCAAGTGCTGCCTCGTACGAGAAAATTGTCGGAAAGTCATTCGACATTACGCCAATCGCGATGCCTACAATTGGATGTTGTCGTCACACCGAGGAGAAACCGTTGAGCACTAACCGTCCCACTACCCTGAAGCTTCTGCGAGAATCGGGTTGGCAGTCGAAGTCTGTCAAGGAAGAACTGAAGGCGAATTTCCTGTCCGCGATGAAGCGTGGCGGCGAACTGTTTCCGGGCATCGTCGGCTACGAAAACACTGTCATCCCGGAAATTCACATCGCGATCCTTGCGGGTCACGACATGCTGTTCCTCGGCGAAAAGGGACAAGCGAAGAGCCGCCTGATGCGGTCGCTCGTGCAGTTCCTCGACGACGATTTGCCATACCTCGACATGCCCAGCTCGCCGGTCCATGAAGACCCGTACCACCCGATCACAAAAGCGGGCAGGGAATTCGTCGCGAACACGCCCGAAGATCAAGTGAAAATCGCCTGGTGGCCCAAGAAAGAGCGCTACGCCGAACGGCTGGCACCGGGTACGAAGTTTGCGGACATCATCGGCGAAATCGACCCCGCTAAGCTCGCTGCGGGTGCGAGTATGTCCGCCGAGGAAGCGCTGCACTTCGGCTTGATCCCACGGATGCATCGCGGCATCTTCGCGATGAACGAAGTGCCCGAACTCGACGATCTGATTCAGGTCGGCTTGTTCAATATTCTAGAAGAACGCGACGTGCAGATTCGCGGCTACCCCATTCAATTCGACCTGGACGTTCTGATTCTATTCTCGGCCAACCCGACGACGTACAACCGTTCGGGCAAGGTGATTCCGCAGTTGAAAGACCGAATCGGCTCGCTGATTCAGACGCACTATCCGCTCGATCGTAGCCTCGGTATCGACATCACCGAGAAGGAATCGGGAATCGATCTCGGTGGCGAATTCCCCGTAGCCGTGCCGTTCTTCATGAAGGAAATCATCGAGCAGGTAAGCATCTCGGCACGCAAGTCGAAGTACGTCGATCATGCGAGCGGTGTGAGTGCGCGTTTCAGTTTGGCGAACTACCGCACGATGGTTGCATCCGCACGATGTCGCGGCGTGCGACTCGGCGAGAAGCCCGCCGTGCCGCGAATCAGCGACCTCGGCCACCTACCCGCGTCGTCGCTCGGCAAGTTGGAACTCGACATGATGGGTTCGAACCAAATGTCCGAGAAGCAAGTTCTCGAATCGATCATCGCTGACGCGGTGCGCATCGTTTTCGAGGAATACCTCGACAAACACGGTGTCGACGAAATCGCCGAAGTCTTCAGCAAGGGCGTCAAAATCGAAGTCGGTGACATGCTACCGTCATCGGATTACGCGAAGCGATTGAAGCGGGTGCCGAAGGCGTGGGACAAGGCGTTCGAGGTGAACGCGGGTGAAAGCGAAGCAATGCGGGCCTCGTGCGTCGAGTTCGTGCTGGCAGGGTTATATGCGAGTGATCGCATCAGCCGGGCGACCAAACATGGCCGCATCATCTACGAAACCTGATCCGGCTTCCGAGCCTGTAATGCCGTCGTCGAGGCGAGTTCGAATCGGGCGGCTTCCGGTAGTTCGCGAACGAACGATCGATCGAAGTACGTGCGGGAATCGGCGAGCAAGTCGCCAATTTTCTGCTCTAGAAACTCTTTTCGGGCTGCGGCAGGTAGCTGCGCA
>JANXNT010001097.1 GCA_025353985.1 Limnoglobus sp. | reverse complement strand
GCTGGTGCCCACGCGATCTCCGACAAGTCGCGGAAATCCACAACAGCGAACTTGGGCAGGATGTTTACCTCAGCCCCAACGATGCGGGCCGCTTCTTCGCGTGTGCCGTCGAAGCGGTGTTACCGACGTTCGCGATCGTCTACGCGACGAGCCAACCGACGCATCGCGTTCGCTACGATCTCGCGGAAACGACGCAACTCATCGGTTACGCACCGCAAGAACAATGGCCGACAGGCAGTGCCGAGTTTGCGTATGTTTCACGATAACAGGAGATTTCCGATGGCAGTTCGCTTCATCATGATTGGCGGCTTTTTGGGTGCCGGGAAAACAACGACACTCGCAAGATTGGCACGGACTTACCAGGAACGCGGGCACAAAGTCGGGCTGGTCACGAACGATCAGGCGAACGACCTCGTCGATACGAATTCGCTGCGTGCACAGGGTTTTCGCGTACAGGAAGTGGCGGGTGCCTGCTTTTGTTGCCGCTTCGACGAACTCGCCACCCGCATCGGCGAACTGCAAGAAGCGGACCGGCCCGATATCATTCTCGCCGAGCCAGTCGGCAGTTGTACGGACCTCGTTGCCACCGTCGTACAACCGCTGAAAGACCTTTATTCCAGTCGCTTCGAAGTTGCACCGTACGCGGTGCTGTTCAAACCGAGCCACGGTTTACGAATCCTGAAAGGCGAGCAAAAGTCCGGCTTCTCGCCGAAGGCCGCGTACATTTTCACGAAGCAACTCGAAGAAGCCGACGCCATCGTTATCAATCGCATCGATGAACTTTCGCCCGAATCCGCCGACGAACTCGTCGCGTTGGTGACAGCACGCTACCCCGGCACGCCGATCTTGCGGGTCTCGGCCACGACTGGCGAAGGCTTCGAGCCGTTCCTAGAATTGCTCGCCAGCAACGGCCAATTTGGTCGCAAGATACTCGACATCGATTACGACATTTATGCCGAAGGCGAAGCCGAACTCGGCTGGTTGAACGCCAGCATTCGGCTCGAATCTGCGAGGCTGTTTTCGCTCGATTCGCTGTTGATGGACGTGGTATCGCGTTTGCACGAACTCTTGAACCGAGCCGAAAGTGAAGTCGCCCACTTGAAGGTGATCGGCCAAGACGATGGCGGCGCGTTCGGCGTGGCCAACGTCATCAGCAGCGTCAGCCCGGCGCAGCTTTCCCTGCCATCGCATTG
>JANXNT010001088.1 GCA_025353985.1 Limnoglobus sp. | reverse complement strand
GACCGTGGCGCGGGGCGCGGAACGTCCTCCGTCTGTCCACTGCGCCGCGTGTGCGATTCAATCGTCCGGGTGCCAAGGTGTCCGAAGGCATCCGCGATCATTGGTGGCAGCAGGGAATGATGGGCTCGATCCAGGCGCATTACGAAGGCATCAAGGCTTTCTCGGAAACCGACTTCACCGAAGACCTGAAGAAATTCGACGTGCCAACGCTCATCATTCATGGCGACGACGATCAGATGGTACCGATTGAATCGTCCGCAAAACTTGCGGTGAAAATGATCGCGAACGCCACGCTGACGATTTACCCCGGCGGATCGCATGGCCTCGCCGACACGCACAAAGACAAGCTCAACGCCGATCTGCTCGCGTTTCTGAAAGCGGGCTGACGTTCATAATACTTCGATCAGATAGGTAGTGAGCCAAATGTCGAGTTGCTGAAAACGGGTTTTGAGACGCTCCTTGGCTACGACGAAATACTCGCGGCTCTCGGGACCGTCGGGAACATCCACAAATACGCGGATCAAGTCGTCGCGGTAGCTCTGGCCTTCCGAGCGCCAACGCCCACGGATTGTCTGCGTCTCGCAGGAGACAGCCCCGAACTGCTGCTCGAACTCGATCAGCGTGTCGACCACTGCCACGTCGGGAATAGGCGTGCCGTCGTTAAACCGCAGCGGGAGCAAGACCTCGAAACGCCGAACCATTCTGCTCATAGCTAGCTGGCCCTTCGGCGATGAACGAGACGCCTTGGATGGCGAGGTACGCGAGTGCGTCCTCGGGCACTAGCATTTCCCCGCTCGGCCAGCTCTTGAAACTGAACCGCCCCGCGAGCTTGGCGAGTGCCGACCGCTTAGATTCGATGTTCGGAAAGCGGATGAGTATCATGTTGAAAATATACACTCGCGCCGGAGTGCCGACAAGTTTGCTTTCGCGAACGTTGGCGGATTATGAATAGAGTGTCTTGGCTTTGCCATACTTTGCGGGTGCCCGATGCGGATACTGTCGACGCCGAATGATACTGTCAAACGCGATCGCGTTCTGGCAGAGGCACTGCCCGGTTGCTACC
>JANXNT010001086.1 GCA_025353985.1 Limnoglobus sp. | reverse complement strand
CGCCAGTGGCATCGAACGCATCGGAAATCCCCCTTCGCATGACCGGGACGGATGCGGTTTCGGGCGCAGTGCCGGGCGCAGTGACAGGGGACATCGGGCTGCATCGAACTGCACTAAAATACACTTTGGGCATCTTCGATGAAACGACTGGCGACTCGCCACAACACCTTGAAATGAAAGGGGGCGGCGCTTCTCAGCACCGCCCCGCATCGTCTTGCACCGAGTGGGCAGTCCCGGGGTTGAACCGGGGACCTAGCGATTTTCAGTCGCTCGCTCTACCAACTGAGCTAACTACCCTTGTTTGATGCTTTATAGCCGCGTGCGGGCGGTTGTCAACACGGATGCGGATTCCGCTTCATAGGTTCGCAGAATCCGCATGCGGTCACGATGCGTTGCCGACGGTGGCGAGGCCCAGCGAAACACGGGATGCGTCTTCGGCCATCTTGCGTACGTCTTGCGTGATTCGCATCGAGCAAAACTTCGGCCCGCACATGCTGCAAAACTTCGCGCTTTTGAAGACGTCTTGCGGCAGCGTTTCGTCGTGCATTCGGCGAGCAGTTTCGGGGTCGAGGCTCAGTTCGAACTGGAGGTTCCAGTCGAATTCGAAACGGGCCTTCGAGAGGGCATCGTCGCGTTTCCGCACGTTCTTGCGGCCCCGTGCGATGTCGCCCGCGTGTGCAGCGATTTTGTACGCGATCACGCCTTGGCGAACATCGTCCTTGTTTGGCAACCCGAGGTGTTCCTTCGGTGTCACGTAGCAAAGCATCGCTGCGCCCGCCTCGGCAGCGAGGGCGGCACCGATCGCGCTCGTGATGTGGTCGTAACCCGGTGCGATGTCGGTCACGAGTGGCCCGAGCACGTAGAACGGGGCCTCGTGGCAGAGTTCGCGTTCTTTCTCGATGTTCATTTTCACGAGGTGCATCGGGATGTGCCCCGGCCCTTCGACCATCACCTGGCAGCCGTGTTCCCACGCTTTGAGCGTCAATTCGCCGAGGGTTTTGAGTTCTGCGAACTGTGCCGCGTCGTTGGCATCGGCGAGGCAACCGGGGCGAAGCCCGTCGCCGAGGCTGAACGTCACATCGTACGCCCGCATGATCTCGCAGACTTCGTCGAAGTGCGTGTACCACGGGTTTTGCTTGTGGTGTCCGATCATCCACGCCGCCATTAGCGCCCCGCCACGGCTGACGATACCCGTCACGCGATCCCGCGTCAGCGGCACGTGTTCGAGCAACACCCCCGCGTGGATCGTCATGTAATCGACGCCCTGTTTCGCTTGTTGTTCGACCATGTCGAGCATCATCTGGATCGTGATATCCTTCGGATCCTTGACGTTCTGAATGATCTGGTAGATCGGCACTGTGCCGATCGGCACGGTCGATGCCTCAATCAGAGCTTGGCGGATGCCGTCAATGTTTCCGCCGGTGGACAGATCCATCACGGTGTCCGAACCGAGGTGAACGGCGGTGTGCAACTTCTCAAGTTCGTCTTCGACTTTGCCCGTGACGGCGCTGTTGCCGATGTTGGCGTTGATTTTACACAGGGACGCCACGCCGATGCACATCGGTTCGAGGCGGCCCTTCAGGTGGTTGATATTCGCGGGGATGACCATTCGCCCGCGCGCGACCTCGGAGCGGATGAGTTCCGGCGACAAATCTTCGCGCTTGGCGACGAATGCCATCTCCGGGGTAATGGTGCCCGCACGAGCCGATTCGAGTTGTGTCATGGGATGGTTACAAAATGCCGTAGCGAAATGTGACTGGAAATTCCGCATTCCCAGTTCGCAATTCCGCATTTCCAAAAGCCTTCCTTACCCGGCAGAATCCGGGTCAGGTTCTAAGGGTTTGTTCTCAGCCGACTCGTACGAAGTCGGCACCCCTGGCGTGACACCAATACTGTAGACGTTCGGGCGGCAGAAACCAAGATGCGGTTACACGAGTTCCCAGTCGCCGGCGTCGATTTGCTTCTGGACCATCGGGCGAATCCAGTTCGTCATATCGGTGATGCGGCGACTGTTTAAGCAACTTTGCTCGGAGACTTCCGGAAAGAGTTCCGGGGCAATATCGTTCCGCAAGAACACGGCGTTGAGCTGGTTGCGATTGCAACCGATCAGGCGGTAGCCCTTTTCGTGGGCGAGCTTGACGTGTGCAGACAGCGAACAGCCGCAGTAACCCATCTTCGTTTCGGCGTAATCTGGGTAGTAGAAGCCCTTGATGTTTTTGACGGTGTACGGTTCGTTCGGGCCAAACCACGGTATATATTCGGTGACCACCACGCGGGGGTTGATGCTCGTAATGTTTTTCCAAACCCAATAATCGACGCCATCGAGATCGATCGTCAGCAGGTCGACTTCTCCGCGGAAGCCGTTCGAAGTAATCAAAGCGTCGATCGTTTCGGGTTCGATCCAGACCTTTACCAACTTCGGTATAGAGATCTGCGTATCGGAGCGCTGACTGTAGAACTGATAAGCAATCGCGTTGTTGTGGGCGCTGCCGTCGATCATCAACGTTTCCCAGCCGTGATGGATGGCGAGGTTCGCGGAGTTGCACTCGTAGCCGACGCCGCTGCAAATTTCGATGGCTTCGCGGTTCGTCGTGCCGATCACGGCGAAGAGAAATAGCAAGATGCCGTCTTCGTCGAACTGCGAGAACGAACGGAAACCGACGTCGGCGAAGCTCGGCAGTGGCGACCCGTTGCGAACGAGTTCGCGATATTTTTCGACGAGTAGAATCTGCGTGCCTTTATCGACTCGTGCCCCGCCACTGAGGAAATCGGTCGCAGTGACAACGGGATCTTTAAACGCGGCGGCCACACCGGCTTGAGCGGCACGGGCCAGACTTTCATGCGGCAGTGCGGCCGCAATCGCATCTTTAACCTCGGTTTGAAAAACAGTCGACGTGACAACGGGATCTTTGAACGCGGCGGCCGCTCCGGCTTGAGCGGCGCGAGCCAGAATGTCATGCGGCAACGCGGCCTGGATCGCGTTCTCGATCGCTCGCTTGAATTCGGAACTATTGACGTACGTGGCTACCGACCCCCGAACCGCGATGTCGAATTGTTCACCAAGCAGCACCGGTCGCACTGCATCAATGACAAGCTCTTTTGCCCGGTTGCGTAGTTCCAGCGATTCGTCAATATCTGTACGAACGACCATGATTTGCTCACCCGTTGACGAATTTCGGTTCGATTGCGTATCTCTGTCGCTCCGCTTCCCAACGCGCTGGCAAGGCTTTCGAGCGTTGGCCTTGCTGGCACGGGGAAGGACTACGAACGTTTCGTTAGCTCCGACGGTCGAATCGGGCGACGCGAATGCCGCCCCAGTAGATCCCTGGATTTCCGGCGTCGGCGACTCTCGGCATCGAGAGCATCCCGAGATCGGTCAGTTCCCGGTGTTTGTAGTACATATCATTCAAACCCCGTTCGACGTCGATATAGTGCGCGTCGTGGAAGAGAATGTACGCCTTGTTTTCCAACACGGGCATGGTGCCTTCGAGGTCGCGGACGAGCGAATCGTAATCGTGCCCGCCATCGATGAGTGCCCAATCGAATTTCCCGCCCGCTGCCGTTTCGGCAAGGCCCAACGCCTCGGGCGACATCGCTTGAATCATCGTCGCGCGATGCGAGATTTTTGCCCAGTTTTCCGGGGTGACTTTGGGAAACGGATCGACGCAGATCAGCTTCCCTTCGCCCACGTCGTCCAGCGCCGCAACGATGACCAATGCCGAACCGCCTTGAAATGTGCCGATTTCCAAGCACCGTTTCGGTCGGAGTCCGAATACGCTCGAATAGACGAGCACGCGCTCGGGCCAAAGCATCTGACTGATCGAGTTGTGTGCGTTGCCGATGTTCGCAAATGATGCGGGGCCAGGAAGACCGGCTGCGTCTTTCGCCCAATTTGAATCGTTGTTGACCATGGAACTGCTCTCCTGCGTTCGTCGAAAATAACGATAGCGATAATATCGACCGTGTGGGTTGTACAACTTTATGCGGTTCCCCGATCCTCGAAATTATCGTTATGATTGCCAATTGTCGCGTCGTGTTGGTTCGCACGCATTACCCTGGGAACATCGGTTCGGCGGCCCGTGCCATGAAGAACTTCGGGCTGCACGATCTCGTGCTCGTCGACCCGATTGCCAGTGTGGTTGCACACGAAGCGCGGATGTTGGCGACGAACGGCGTCGACATCCTCGATGCCGCACGGATCGTTGCGACGTTCGAAGAAGCCGTTGCCGATTGCGGCGTGGTGATCGCGACGGGCGGCGAAGTCCTCGGCACGAAGCGCGAAACCGTCATCGGCACGCCATCGGACTTACTGCCCGCATTTGCGGAAGCGCTGACTACTGGGCCGTGTGCCATCGTCTTCGGCCCCGAACCGCACGGCCTGTCCACCGATGAAATCAGCCGTTGCCATAGCCTGTTGCACCTGCCGACCGACCCCGCGTATTCGTCGCTAAATCTGTCGCTATCGGTCGGGATATGTCTGTATGAATTGCACAATCACGTCGCACGGCTCAGCGAAACGCCGATGGTGGTGCGCCGCCCAATTGCGCCGTATGTGGACCTCGATCGCGCGTTCGTGCACCTCGAAGATTCGCTCACGGCCATGCAGTTCCTGTATGGGCAAAACGCGAAGTTACTGATGCATGCGGTACGGCATTTAATCGGCCGCGCCCAACCTACGCCGCAAGAAGTCAAAATGCTCCACGGACTCGCACGGCAACTCGACTACATCGCGGATCGTTTCCAAAAAGCGGAAACTCTACTCGCTCGGGGGAAGGATTTGTAAGTGAACAACAGCCACGTTGCAAGTACGCCCAGGGGTACGACGTAAGACGTCTAACCCTGGGCTAAAAGATCGAACCCCGTTGGGGGTAATGCATAGCCAGTTCTTACCCCAACGGGGTTAAATCTGACAGCCCAGGGTTAGACGTTCCTCGTCGTACCCCTGGGCATATCTGAAAATCGCGCAACTTCAAAACTCGCGCTTCGCGCTAACAAATCACGCCTACTCGTTGCTGATGCGGATTTGCATTCGCTGGCCGATCCAGAGGCGTTCGGTCGAGGGGTCAAGTTCGATAATCACTTCGGTCGTGCGTACGTCGTTGAGTTCACCGGGTTCGAATACAATCGAGCGGCGCGAGGCGACCCAACCGGCGATTTCCTTGACGCGACCGGTCCAGATTGGCGAATCGACGCGGGCATCGTCGCGGACTTTCGCCTTCATGCCGACGCGAACGCGACCGAGGCCACCTTGCTCGAGTTCGGCACGAACGATCAGTGGACCCGATGGCGCGAACACGACCGAGGGCATCGGCGAACCGGGCGCGAGCGTGGCACCGGGCGACGTTTGCAACCGCAAAATCTTGCCATCGGAGGGGGCACGTAGCACGCAGTCATTGACGGCTTTGTTCGCCCGGTCGAGGTTCAG
>JANXNT010001026.1 GCA_025353985.1 Limnoglobus sp. | reverse complement strand
GCAGTCTTGGCACTCTTTGAGCGTGACCAGATGCTCTTTCTTGCCGTCGGCCACCATCATCGCGCAGTGTGCGGAGCACATATCGCACGCCCGTTGGCAGTCGTTACACGCCTTTGCGCAAGCTTCATTGGAAGCATGATGCTTGGTGTCGGCCGCGAAACCGGGGCTAAACGCAGACAGCGAAAGCGCCAGACCGAGGAACGGCAGGTACAGATTACGCATCGTGATGCTCCGAAAGGGATTCGTGCAAGCCAAAGAATTCAGCCTGCGGAAATGTAAACATTGCAATTCGTGCGCCGTCACCCCGTTGGCCGCAGAAGATCGTCCGGATTGATGCCGAGTTCGCGCAGCTTGGCGGCGAGAAAGTTCGCACGTGTCGTTTCAGCGATGGCACGTGTGGCCTCGACTTTCGCGAGTCTGGCCTCCGCATCGGCACGAATCGCTTCGGCATTTGCACGAGCGGCTTCGGCGTTCGCCCGTTGCGATTCCTCGTTGGCCCGTCGCGCTTCCTCGTTCGCTCGTTGGGCTTCAAGATCTGCCCGTTGGCCTTCTTCAATCGCGTGCGTGCGTTCTTCTTCGAACGCGATCGATGTTTTGTGAAGTTCTTCGGCAATCTCGCGAACGCGATCTTCGCGGGTTTGGAAAGCGCGGCCATCGGGGCCGTAAATCGCGAGTTCGCCGTCTTTCTCTTCGAAGCGAATCTGAAGTAGCGGGCTGACGAAGCCGTTCATTATTTTGACTTCCCGCAGCCGGTTTCGGCGTCGGATGTAACCTTCGACCGTGTTCCGCTGCGGATCGATGACGTAGTATTCTTGCACGTTGTGCTGCTCGTAAAAATCGAGTTTGTCGTCCATCTCTGCGGTAGTGTTGCTCGGCGAGAGGATTTCAAAAACGACGTGCGGCGCGATATTGTCTTCGAGCCATTGCTTGTACGAACCGCGATGACCGGGCGGCCGACCGAAGACAACGAACGCATCGGGGGCCACGACGATTTTCGGGTCCCCTTCGACGGGGTACCAAAACAAATCCCCCGCAACGAACTTGTTCTCGCCGACGTACTGTTCGCGCAACTCGCCGACGAGTTTGACCATCCACTCCCACTGCACCGTATTGTCAGCCATCGGCTTGCCGTCCGCTTCCGGGTAAACGATGGTGTGGGTGTTCGGTTCGGTGTTCATGTGCCGCTCTCCGGATTACGTGTGTGTGCAATTTAACCGAAAGTGCGAAGACCGTGCCAGACCGAATGAGCAGGCGCAGCGGGTTATCACTCATCACTCGCCACTCGCCACCGGCTATGGTAAGCTATTCTCTCTGCCTTCCCCGGTTCGTTTGCGACGTTTCCCATGCCTGCTATCGTTGAAGTTGCGGACTTGTACAAAGATTATTTCCTCGAAGGGCACGTGCCGGTGCATGTGCTGAAAGGGTTGAACTTGTCGTTCGACGAAGGCGACTTCGTCTCCCTGAT
>JANXNT010001012.1 GCA_025353985.1 Limnoglobus sp. | reverse complement strand
CGCGAATTTTTGAACGCGAACTTCTCCGCGTAGCCTAACCGTTCGGCTAATTCGCACAGGACATCGATGTCGCCGCGGACGCCCCTCGGCGCGAGTGCCGTCTGCCGGCGATGGATGACACGGCCCTCGAAGTTCGTCATCGTGCCGTCTTCTTCGGCCCATTGGTACACGGGGAAAACGACATCCGCGTACGCCGCCGTCTCGTTTACGAACGAATCGCAGATCGCCAAAAAGTCGCTCGATTGCAAGCGATTGGCGATGCGATTGACATCCGGCGAGGCAATCGCGACGTTCGACCCCATCACGAGTAGCGTGCGAATTCCGCCCGTTGGCCCGAGTGCATCGAGCAACTCGAACGCGCTTTTGCCCTTGCGGGGCAGGCTTTCCGGCGTCACGCCCCAGATCATCGCCATCGCTTCGCGGTGGGCCGGGGTTTCGATGAGTCGATAGCCGGGAAGTTGATCCGCCTTCTGGCCGTGCTCGCGTCCGCCCTGGCCGTTGCCTTGCCCGGTGAGCGTGCCATAGCCGGAATTGGCCTTGCCCGGCAGCCCGAGAGCGAGTGCAAGGTTCGTCCAAGCATTGAGCGTATCGACGCCTTTACTATGCTGTTCCGCGCCGCGACCGGAGAGAATCATGCACGATTTCGCCGACGCCATCCAGCGAATCGTCTGCCGCAAAAGTGGCTCACCGATACCCGAAATGCGATCCACCCGCGCGGGGTGATCGTTGAGCACCGAACGCCGCACGTCATCGAAACCGGTGGTGCGCGCGTCGATGTATTCGCGGTTCAACAAACCGAGTTCGATCGCCAGATACAGCAGCCCGTTCGCCAAAATCAGATCGGTGCCCGGCGTCGTGGGCAGGTGCAAATCCGCGAGTTTCGCCGTCGGCGTGCGTCGCGGGTCGATGACGATGAGCCGCCCGCCATTCGCCTTTTGTTTTTGGAACCACTGCATGATCGGCGGCAATGTGTCCGCGCAGTTCGAGCCGACGAGCACGACGAGTTCGGCGCGTTCGATATCGCTCACGGGGAACGGCATTCCGCGATCGATCCCGAACGCCCGGTTGCCCGCACCGGCGGCGGACGACATGCAGTAGCGGCCGTTGTAATCGATGTTCGCGGTGCCGAGCGCGACGCGGGCAAACTTCCCGAGCAGGTAGACTTTTTCGTTCGTTAACGCACCCGAACCGAACACGCCGTTCGCATC
>JANXNT010000976.1 GCA_025353985.1 Limnoglobus sp. | reverse complement strand
GTCGTCGGCACGCCGGAGTACATGTCGCCCGAACAGGCCAGTATGAACAATCTCGACATTGATACTCGCAGCGACGTCTACGCTCTCGGCGTGCTTCTGTACGAACTACTGACGGGATCGACGCCGGTGGATCGCAAGTCGCTCGGCAAGGCGGCACTGATGGAAATCCTGCGGATCGTCCGCGAAGTCGAAGCCCCGAAACCGAGCGCGAAGCTCAGCACAATCGACACGCTGCCGAGCGTAGCGGCCAACCGTGGTAGTGAACCCGCGAAACTGTCGAAAATGATGCGCGGCGAACTCGACTGGATCGTGCTGAAGGCCCTCGAAAAGGACCGCACCCGGCGATACGCATCGGTTAACGGCTTCGCGGCGGATGTCCAACGCTACCTCGCAAACGAGCCTGTTGTGGCGCGGCCCGCTAGTTCCGTTTACCGAATGCAAAAAGCTTGGCAGCGTAATAAGTTCGCGTTCGGAGCGATTTCAGCGATCGCAGCCTCTTTGGTCGTCGGTATCGCGTTCAGCACCTGGCAGGCCATGCGAGCAGATGGGGAAGCCAAACGGGCAGAGACCGAAGCGACTCGCGCGATTGCAGCCCTCGACGAATTACGCGAAACCGCTCCGGCTTTTGCCGCACAAGCACGCACATTTATGGCCAAGGAGGATTTCGCGGAAGCGATCGAAAAGCTCGATTACGCGATGAAACTTCGGCCCGACGATGTCGTTTACCCAATCTCCAAAGGGAATTTACTCCAGTGTCAACTGCGACTCGCCGACGCCGCGAAGGTTTACCGCGCTGCGCTGACTCTGCAACCCGATGATCTTCGTGCCAAGGCCAACCTTGAGCTTTGCGAAGAACTTCTCACCACATCCCGTATCAGCGATGGGAAACTCAGTCGGGAAAGCCTCAGTAAACTTTTGATCGCCATGCAGCGAGAACAGCGTTCGGCGGCGGAGTTGATGCCCGTATCGCGGCTACTCGGCGAAGAAAAGAAATTGGTCATCGCGTATTGGCTCGAACGGCTCAAAGGCTTGCCAGTTTCTGCCGAAAAACCGCTCGCCCAACGACTTTCGGTTCGAGACGATGGGTTACTGGCACTCGATCTGAGCGGTACGAAAATCACCGACCTTTCACCGTTGACCGGTGCCCCGCTCGCCGAGTTGAATGCATCCGGACTCAGTGAACTGAACAGTATTGCGACGTTGCGCGGAATGAAGTTGGTCGATCTCAACCTCTCGAACACGAAGGTTGCAGATCTATCGCCGCTGGAAAAAATGCAATCGCTCGAAAAACTGCAACTCTACAACACGCCGATATCCAATCTGAGTCCACTTCGTGGTATCCGCTTGAAGCTACTGAACATTACGGCTTGCCCTGTTCGCGACATTTCTCCGTTGCAATTTGCAACGCTGGAGCATTTGTCCATCATGAACACGCGAGTGACAGACCTCACACCGCTCGCCGGCATGCCGCTCAAATTTCTCGACATGGCTGCCGTGCCCGTTACGGATTTTACGCCCCTAATCGGGCTGCCACTGGAAGTGTGTAACTTCTCCGGCTGTCAGGTTACCGATCTCTCGTTCCTTCGCGGCTTGCCATTGAAAGAGTTGCTGTTCTGGGGCTGCCACACGGTACGAAACTACGCAGTGCTCTCGGAAATCAAGACGCTAGAATTGCTCATACTTCCCGACTCGTACCAACAACTTCCCGAGTTGGAGTTCAAGGCTATCGAATCGCTGCGTTCGCACCCGATGTTGCGCCAACTCGGATGTGAGGCGCGTATCGACCATACGACAACGCGATCCGTCGAAACCTTCTGGAAAGATTGGGATCGTGATAAAACCTTGTTAACTGCGGTTCGGGAACGTGAGAAAACCTTGTTCGCTGCGGTGCGGAAAAGCGGTTTCAAGTACTCATTCGTGAGATTTAGTGATGGAACC
>JANXNT010000969.1 GCA_025353985.1 Limnoglobus sp. | reverse complement strand
CCAAAGTGGTGACTGGCTTCCTCAAGTCGGTGAAGATCGGCAAGAAGACCGACAAAGCGGGCAAAGAACACGAACTGACGCTCCTCGACACGACGGTTCTCATCGGCACCGATAAGCTCGACCAAAACGTATACAAGTCGGCCCGGAACATCGAAGGCGTGGAAGTACTTCCTGCCAGCGAGTTCAACGCCTACACCGTACTCAAGCAGAAGCGGTTGATTCTGACGAAGTCGGCACTCGAAAGCCTTCGCAAACAACCCGCTGCCAAGTAATCGATTCTATCGGCGAATCAAGGATAAGTCATGCAAACGCGACCAAGGCCGAAGAAATACGTTCGCAAGCTGGAAATGCGCCAGCCCTGCGAACACGGCACGCCCGGCATCGAACTCCGCCCGTACCAGATCGTGCTTCGGCCACTGGTGACGGAAAAGGGTACGCACCAAAGCACCCGCTATAACTCGTACACGTTCATGGTGAACCCGATCGCCTCCAAAGCGCAGATCGCCGCCGCCGTGAAAGAGTTGTTCAACGTGCGAGTCGAAAAAGTTCGCACGCAAACGCGACAAGGCAAGAAGACGAGCGCACGAGCAAAGCCCGGCAAACAGTCGGACTGGAAGAAGGCGATCGTCACGCTGAACGTCGAAGACAAGATTGACTTCTTCTAAAGGATGATTCGCAAGTGGTCAGCGTAGATCTGGCCAACGACTTGCGTACTCGGTTCTAGCTGATAGCTGACCACTGATAGCTGAGAGCGAATTTCAATGGGCATCAAGTATTACAAACCGACATCCGCAGGCCGCCGTGGCGGCTCCGTGTCGGACTTCGCCGAGTGTACGAATCCCGGCGTGAACGCACCCGAAAAGACCCTGCTGAAGCCGATCAAGAAAAAAGGCGGACGCAACAACCAGGGAATCGTGACCGTTCGATTCCGGGGTGGCGGTCACAAGCGGATGTACCGCATCATCGACTTCAAGCGGAAGAAGGATGGCATCGAAGCCACCGTCATCACCGTTGAATACGATCCATGCCGGTCCGCACGTATCGCACTCATTCAGTATGCGGATGAGACGAAAACGAAAGCCTACATCCTTGCTCCCGACGGCCTCAAGGCTGGCGACAAGGTGATGTCGGGCGATACCGCAGAACCGAAAATCGGCAACTGCATGCCGCTCTCGAAGATTCCGCTCGGTATGACGATCCACAATATCGAACTGATGCCCGGTAAGGGCGGTCAGGTTTGTCGGTCCGCAGGTTGTGCGGCCGTCCTCGGTGCCCGCGATAAAGGTTTGGCACTCATTACGATGCCGAGCGGAGAAGTCCGCCGCGTGTCCGACAAGTGCCGAGCGACGATGGGCAGCGTGTCGAACCCCGACCACATGAACGTCAGCCTGGGTAAAGCCGGTCGTAAGCGTTGGTTAGGCCGCAAGCCACATCAACGCGGTACGTCGCAGAACCCGGTCGACCACCCGATGGGTGGGGGCGAAGGTCGTTCGAAGGGTGGACGCCATCCGACATCGCCGAGTGGTGTGCTGGCCAAGGGTGGCAAGACCCGCGATAAGCGGAAGCCCTCGAACAAAGCCATCGTTCGTCGCCGACCTGCTGGCCCGTTCCAGAAGAGTAGCTAATCATTCGTGGTACCCAGGTCTTCAATTGAGAATTCCTGGCCACATTGTGACAGTGTTTCTACATTAATCCGTTCGATACTGGCACGCCAGTGGTAGCGGATCACAGTTGTCGTGGGAGACTGGGGATGAGTCGGTCGCTGAAAAAAGGTCCGTACATCGATGTACGACTCTTCGCCAAAGTTGTGAAGCAAGGTCAAAATCGCGAACCGATTAAGACTTGGGCACGCGACTGCACGATCGTTCCCGAGTTCATCGGGTCGACGTTCCTCGTCCACAACGGCCGATCGTACTTAAAAGTCTATGTGACCGAAGACATGGTCGGGCACAAGCTCGGCGAGTTCTCGCAAACGCGAACGTTCAAGGGCCACGGCGGTGGCAAAGCGAAGGCGGCACCCGGTAAGTAACCCGTCGTTACCCAGTTGACCGACCCGCGTACCGCAAGCACACGATCAGTAGCAAAGTTATGAAGTACAAAGCCATACACCGATTTGCCGACGTCACCGCACGCAAGATGCGGCCGTTCTCTCAACTCGTTCGCGGGTTGAATGTGGACGTCGCACTCGAGCAACTGAAGTTCCGACCGAACCGCGGTGCCCGGCTCATCGAAGCCGTCATCAAGAGTGCAGTCGGAAACGCGGAAGACCGAGGCTGCCGCAACGTCGAAGACCTCGTGATTTCCGAATGCCGGATCGACGATGGCCCGATGTACAAGCGGATTCAGCCGCGTGCCCGTGGCACCGCATTCTCGATCTTCAAGCGTCTGGCGCACATTCACGTGACCGTGATGGAGCCAGAAGACGACGCAACGGAAGCCGAAGAAACCACGACGGAAGTTGCAAAGAGCTAAATAAATTCATTGGCTCGCGGGGCTGGTCTCCGAGCTTGTTTATAGGGACCACCCAGACGACGCGACGGTTCTTGCCGTTCGCACGATGAGGAATCAGAATGGGCCAGAAAGTCCGACCGACCGGTTTCCGCGTAGGCGTCATGACGCCTTGGCGCAGTGCATGGTACGCGGGCAAACACGACTTCTCCGAACTTCTCGTCGAAGATCAGAGAATTCGCTTGTTCATCCCGAAGTATCTCTCGCGCAGCAAAGAACGCAAAGAACAGCGTCCGATGATTTCTGATATCCGCATCGAGCGGACCCGCGAACGAGTGACGATCAACGTCTATTCGAGCCGCGTCGGGGCGATCATCGGCAAGAAGGGCGAGAAGATCGATAAGTTGACGAAGGCGCTCGAGAAGCTCATTCGTCGGCATATCGAAATCAAGACGATTGAAATTACGCGACCGGAAATCGATCCGCAGATCATTGCTCACGATATCGCCGAGCAGTTAGAGAAGCGTACGAGTTTCCGCCGGACGATCAAGAACGCGATCGGCCGGGCGATGGAAAACGGAGCCAAAGGCATCAAGGTCCAACTGTCCGGCCGACTCGGCGGGGCGGAAATGGCGAGATGCGAAAAGGGGATGGATGGCAGCGTGCCGCTGTCGACCATCCGCTGCAAGATCGATTACGGATTTACCGAGGCCGTGACCCCTCAAGGCAACATTGGCATAAAAGTCTGGGTCAATAACGGCGACTTCTTGACTGGAGAGATCAACGATGTCACTGATGCCCAAGCGAGTCAAGTTCAGAAAAAACCAACGCGGCGTCGCAAGGGGTAAGCTCGCGCAGATCAAGTATAGCGGTGCCATTAAAGGCAACGCGCACCGCGGCAACTATGTTGCCTACGGTGATTACGGTCTGCAAGCTCTCGAAGGCGGTTGGCTCTCGGCCGAATCGATCGAGTCTGGCCGCGTGACGGTGACCCGGTTCGTATCGGCCGAAGGTCGATACTACATCCGCGTTTTCCCGCACAAGTCCGTGACTTCTATCCCTGCCGAAACCCGTATGGGTAAGGGCAAGGGCGAACCGGAATATTGGGCCGCCGTCGTGAAGGCTGGCCATATTCTGTTCGAAGTCGGCGGGCTTCCCGAAGCCGCAGCTCGAGACTGCCTGGCACGCGTTGCCTACAAGATGCCGTTCAAGTGCCGCTTTGTCGCACGCCGGCCGAGTATTTGATCGTTCGCGATCATCGTTTGACATACTGAGTTTTTCACACAACCCCCCGGCGTATGTCGGGATAACCTCTTGTGTAATGCTTCGGATCGCAAGATTCGACCGAGGCACGGTACGATGAGGGTTGGGAGACGAGTTCATGAAGCCTGCCGATATTCGTAAGGAAAGCGACGAGCAACTCGCGCTGACCCTCAAAGATTCCGAGAAGCACCTGTTCAACTTGCGCTTCCAATCGGCTACGGATCGCCTCGAGACGCCGAGCGAAATTCGCAAAGCCCGTCGCGATATCGCACGACTCAAGACCGAACAACGCGGTCGCGAACTGAAGGTCGAAGCCGCTCTGGTCGATGCCGCCATCGAAGCGAATCTCGCCTTAGCGAACATCAACGAGACGTCCCCCGGCAAAGCATTCCTCGGTCGCCGTAAAGCCCGTCGCGTCGTAATTCGTCTCACCGCCATCCAAACCCAACGAGCCGAACTCAACGCGAAGGCCGCCGCCAAAACGGCCGCCAAGGGGAAGTAACGCATGTCTGACGTGACCACTGTTGCAGCCGAACCAAAGTCGACCGGTACCGGACCGCGTACCCTGACCGGCGTCGTAACGCGCGACAAGATGAATAAGTCCCGCCGCGTCGAACTGTCGCGCCGGGTCCAGCACCCGAAGTACGGCAAGTTCATGAAGAAGCGAACGGTTTGTTACGTTCACGATGAAGCCAATGAGTCGCACCTCGGCGACACGGTGGAGATCGTCGAATCTCGCCCACTGTCGAAGACGAAGCGCTGGAACCTCGTCCGAATCGTGACCAAAGCCCCGAGCCGAACGCTCGCAGGCCTCGAAGGTGCCGTCGCGGGGAGTGCCGTTCCCGCAGCCGCCCCCGCCATGACACCCGCAGCCAAGAAGTAATTACGCACGAATAGCGGGCGATAGCCCACACGAGAACGTTGCCATGATTCAGATGTATACCTTCCTCGACGTCGCCGATAACACCGGTGCCAAGGAAGTGATGTGTATTCAAGTACTCGGTGGCTCGAAGCGCCGCGTCGCGTACCTCGGCGACATCATCAAGGCCAGCGTCAAGAAGGCGCTCCCCGGTGGCGAAGTCAAGCCCGGCGACGTTATTCGCGGAGTGATCGTTCGCACCCGCGTTGCTACCCGTCGCGAAGACGGCAGCTACGTGCGGTTCGACCGCAACGCGCTCGTCCTCGTGGATAACGACGACAACCCCCGCGGTACCCGGATTTTCGGTGCCGTCCCCCGCGAACTTCGTGGGCAGTTCAGCAAGATTCTCAGCCTCGCTGCCGAAGTGGTCTAACCCGACGAGAGTTTCGCTCTCGAGGACGCCAACCGCGACTTCGAGCGACATAGGACGATAGCAATGTACATTCGCAAAGACGATATCGTGGAAGTGCTCGCGGGAGACGACAAGGGCAAGCGCGGCAAGGTCGTGCGCCTCCTTACGGAAAAGGGCAAAGTCGTCGTCGAAGGCATGAACCGGGTCTATAAGCACCTGAAGCCATCGCGCGGCAACCCGCAAGGCGGACGCCTCTCGAAAGAGATGCCTATCGCCCTGTCGAACGTCGCGCTGATCGACCCATCGACGAATAAAGCGACCCGCGTCGGGATCAAGTATCTCGAAGACGGCTCGAAAGTCCTCGTCTCGAAGAAGAGCGGAGTCACGCTCCGTAGCTTGTCGAAGGCCAACGCAAAATACGCAGCCAAGCCCGCAGCCGTTGCCAAATAGGGCACCTCTCGTGTGTGCCGGTAGTTTTAATATTTAACCAAGTCATTTGCGTTCGGGGTGAGTTTTCACACTCGAACGCCGACCGATGACGCGATGAAAGCGAATACAGGATCATGGCAAGTAGTAAGGCACCCGTCGTCGCACCCACACGACTGCAAGAGAAATTCGCGAAGGAAATCCTTCCCGCACTCATGCAGAAATTCGGTCGCACCAACGTGCACAGTATGCCGAAGTTGCAGAAAATCGTCTTGAACATGGGCGTCGGCAAAGCTCTGCAAGACAAAGAAAAGATGAAGATCGCCGCCGATCAAATGGGTCAGATCGCCGGTCAACGCCCGCAGATCACCAAGGCCAAAGCGGCTATCAGCACGTTTCGCCTGCGTCAGGGTAACGAAATCGGCTGTCGCGTCACGATTCGCGGCCGTCGCATGTTCGAATTCCTCGACCGCCTTATTAACGTCGCCTTGCCTCGGATCCGCGACTTTCGCGGCATCAATCCGAAGAGCTTCGACGGTAACGGCAACTACAGCATGGGTATCAACGAACAACTCATCTTCCCGGAAATTGACCCGGACAAGGTGAACTTCACCCAGGGCATGGATATTACTTTCGTCACCAGCACGCGGAACGACGACGAATCGCGAGAAATGCTGCGATTGTTCGGAATGCCTTTCCGCGAAGCATAAAGTGCCCGCCACTGCCCTGTTTCGAATGGGGCGGATGTGGGATTATGGCAATATCGTTGTTGAAGTCGGTAAGCGTTCATACAACTTGTAATTCACGGAACGGCCGGTTCACCGTAGGTTTGTCGCCTGCGACCCCGAACTGGTACGCCGAATCTGAGGCCGAAATGTCTACGACTGCAAAGATGGTACGCCATCGCCAGCAGATGGCTGCCATGGCGTTGCACCGAGCCGAACTCGCGAAACCCGAAGACCAACGCGATCAAAAGAAGATGCTGCGCCCACGCGACATCATTCGCATCCGCAATCGCTGCCAGCTGACGGGTCGTGCCCGTGCGGTGTACCGGAAGTTCGGCGTCTGCCGGATTATCTTCCGCGACCTCGCGAGCAGTGGGTTGATTCCCGGCGTCCGCAAGGCGTCTTGGTAACAACCCCAACGGAGAACCCCAGCCATGATGACCGACCCCATTGCGGACATGCTGACACGCATCCGCAACGCCAACAATATCGAACGTCCCTCCGTCGACATGCCTGCGACGAAGATGAAAATCGCGATCGCCAAGGTGCTCGTCGACGAAGGTTTCGTCATCGGTTTCCGTACCGGGAAGCACGTCAAGAACGCCGAAGGCGTCGACGAGTTTCACGAAGAAACCGACATCAGCCAAGCCCATGTTGTGCTTCAGGTCTACCTGAAATACGGCCCCGATGGCGAGAAAGTCATTCGCTTCATCGGTCGCGCGAGCAAGCCCGGTCGTCGCCTTTACCAAGGCTATAAAGAAGTCCGTCGCGTGCTCGATGGCCTCGGTATTGCGATCCTCAGCACCAGCAAGGGTATCCTCAGCGACCGCCAAGCCCGTAAGGCGAAAGTCGGCGGCGAGTTACTTTGCACCGTATGGTGAGCCTCGCTCATCGTCGCTCGATTCCTACAAGATTGAGGCTGCATCCCGGTGAATCACCGGTTTAAGCCTTCGGAGAATTCGGACAATGTCACGTATTGGTAAGCAACCGATCGCCATCCCGGCGGGTGTGAAAGTCAGCATGTCGAGCCGCACCATCAAAGTGGAAGGCCCGAAAGGCAAGCTGGAATTCACGCACCATCCGTTGATTAAGGTCGAACTCGAAGGCACGACGATTACCGTCACTCGCCCCGACGATGCGAAGATGTCGCGTGCTTTGCACGGTACGACTCGCGCACTCGTGAACAACCTGATCGTCGGCGTCAGCAAAGGTTACGAAAAGCGACTGAAAATTGAAGGCGTCGGTTACCAGGCCTCCCTCAAGGGCAAAGGCGTAGAACTGACTGTCGGCTTCGCGAACCGGATTTTGCACACGCCAGAAGTGACCGATCAGATCACGGTGACGGTGCCCGACCCGACCACGATTGTCGTTTCTGGCCCCGATAAGCAAAAGGTCGGCCAGTTCGCCGCCGAAGTGCGGTCGAGCAAAAAGCCGGAGCCGTATAAGGGCAAGGGCGTCCGATACGAAAAGGAAACCGTCCGCCGCAAGGAAGGCAAGTCCTTCTCCGCTGGCAAGTAACGAATTCAATATCCGCGAGAATGCCATCTGGCGCAAGCCGATGGCCGATAAGGCAGAACAATGGACGCTCAGAAAAGCAAAGCGATTCGTGCGTTGCGACGCAAGCGACACGTCCGGAAGACTATTCGCGGCACCGCGACGAAGCCACGGCTTTCGGTACACCGCAGCAACCAGCACATTTACGCCCAACTCATCGACGACGAGAAGGGTGTCACCCTGGCGGCCGTGTCGAGCAACGACAAGGGCAGCGATGTGACGTACGGCGGCAACATCGACGCCGCCACGATCATCGGCAAGAAGCTCGCCGAGAAGGCCAAAGCGGTCAACATCGCCGAAGCTGCGTTCGACCGCGGGGCGTACCGCTTCCACGGCCGCGTGAAGGCACTTGCCCGTGCCGCCACCGATGCGGGCCTGAAGTGTACCGGCCCTGAAGAGACGACCAAAAAAGTGAAAGCCCCGGCGGCCGTAGCGGCTCCGAAGGTTAAGGGCGAGTCGAAAAAGCCCGTGAAAGCGTAACCCGAAACAATATTCTTCCATTCAAAATGCGATAATCCCGGGATCGATCGTCCCGTGCTTCGAGGTAAGTCATGGCAAAAGAGCGAGGGGACCGGAATCGCGACGATCGCGACTCCCGCGACCAGGGGATGGTCGATTTCGTCGTCAAAATTAAGCGTTCGGCCTGCGTGGTCAAGGGCGGTCGTCGCTTCAGCTTCAATGCGCTCGTCGTCGTCGGCGACAAGAACGGCCGCGCCTCGTTCGGCTACGGCAAGGCGAACGAAGTTCCGCCCGCCGTCGAAAAGGCGATCAAGGAAGGCGAGCAAAGCGCACGCCGTTCCAAGAAGGTGCAGATGCGGGGTGATAGCATCCCGCATAGGGTCATCGGTAAGTACGGCGCGAGCAAAGTGATTCTGGTTCCGGCCGGGCCGGGTACGGGGATCAAAGCCGGGCCGGGCGTCCGCGAAGTGCTGCAAGCCTGCGGTATCCAAAACATCCTGACCAAGGTTCACGGGAGCACGAACCCGATCAACCTGGTCAAGGCCACGCTCGCCGGTCTGCAACAACTGCGGACCAAAGAAGATGTGGCCCGATTGCGGGGAGTGGCGCTCTAATGGACCTGACGAACTTATCTAAAGGCGTGCAGAAGCGAAAGCTCACGAAGCGCGTCGGACGCGGTATCGGCTCGGGCCACGGCAAAACGTCGAGCCGCGGGCACAAAGGCCAATACGCGAGCGCCGGTGCTGGCTTGCCAGGCGCGATCTTCATCGGCGGTACGTCGCCGATGCACCGCCGCTTGCCAAAGCGCGGCTTCACGAACGGCATGTTCCGCAAGGACTTTGCCATCGCGAACGTCGGCGACTTCAACGTCTTCGAAAACGGAACCACCGTCGATGCCGCGTCTCTCAAGAAGAGCCGCATCGTGGTCGGAACCTTCGATGGCATTCGCATCCTCGCGGAAGGCGAACTGACGAAGAAGCTGACGGTTGTCGCCGGTCACTTCTCCGCCGGTGCCCGTGCGAAGATCGAAGCCGCCGGTGGCACTTGTACGCTGATCGCACCACCGCGACCGCCACTGCGTTCGAAGATGGGCCAAGGCAAGAACTCGGCCAAGAAGAAAATCACGAACTAATCACGGTCTCCCGACTCAACGGATGACCCAGGCGGGCGGGAAACGGCCGACTGTGGCTGCTTCCCGCCCGCTTTCTGTTTCCCGATACGGACTTTTACTGCCAAGGATCGCACCCATGAACTTGCGACGTGTCGGCCTCGGACTCGGTACACTGCTGATCGTCGCTGGCATTGGCTTGCTCATAGCCGGTGTCGCGTCGTCGGCGAGTTGGACCGTCCTTCTCGTCGGCATCGCGCTTGCGATCGTCGGCTTGGCCCCCGAACAGCTTCTGATGATCTTCCGCATTCCGGAATTGCGTCGGAAGATCTTCATCACGCTCATGTTCCTCGCCGCGTACCGCATCGGTTACTACGTTCCCCTGCCGATGGTCGATACGGTCAAGATGGCCGAAAGAATGAGCGATGCCGCCGGCGGTACGCTCGGCCGCGTCTTCGGTTTCGTGTCGATGTTTTCCGGCGGTAACCTCTCGAACGCCTGTATCTTCGCGCTCGGCAGTATGCCGTATATCTCCGCGTCGATCATCATGCAGTTGCTGTCGTCGGGCGTCGTGCCTTCGCTGGAAAAGCTGCGTAAAGAAGGCCAATCGGGGCAGAAGAAGATCAACGAATACACGCGATACCTCACCGTGCCGATCTGCATGGCGCAGTCGGTCATGTTCATCCGCTTCCTCATTTCGGGCGATGGCGCGAAGGAAGGCGGATTGCTCATACCGGGTTACGATCCGCTCTTTTTCGGTATGGCGGGTGTCGCCATTATGACTGCCGGTTGCTTGTTCCTGATGTGGATCGGCGAGCAGATCGACGAGTACGGCATCGGTAACGGTATCTCGCTCATCATTATGTCGGGCATCATCGCACGCATCCCCGAAGCCACTGGCACGCTGTTGTTCGAGCCCGGCACCACGAAGCTGAAAGAGTCGCTGCTGACGCTCGGTAGCGCGACCGGCGATGTGAGTTTCGAGAAATTACTCGTGCTGATCTTCCTGTTCCTTGCGGTCGTCGTCGGCGTGATTGCCATGACGAAGGCGAAGCGGTCGATCCCCACGCAGTCGGCGAAACACGTTCGCGGTCGTCGCCAGGTCGGAGGCGGTCGTTCGAGCCTGCCGATGAAGGTCAACGCCGCCGGTGTGATGCCCGTGATCTTTGCCAGCACGTTGCTCATCATCCCCGGTTTCTTGTTCAACATCATCGGCTCGCTGACCGATGCATCGTGGGCATTCACGCTGCAAGGGATCTTCCAACGCGGCAGTGGCTGGATCTACAACATGGCCTATATCGTGCTGATTTACCTGTTCTGTTACTTCTGGGTAGCGATCACGTTCAACCCGAAGGAAGTCGCGGACAACCTCAAAGAGTACGGCAGTTTCATCCCCGGTTATCGTCCGGGCAAGTCGACCGCCGACTACCTCGAGAAGGTGCTGCTGCGAATCACGTACGTCGGGGCCGCTTTCTTGGCCATCATCGCGATCATCCCGAGTATCATGACCAGCGAACTCGAAATTGATGCCCGCGTCGCTAGCTTCTACGGTGGTACCGGCTTGCTCATCGTCATCAGCGTCGCCTTGGACCTCGTGACGAAAATCAACAGCCACCTCGTGATGCGCAACTACCCGGGCCTGACGGAAGAATAGGAAGGGACTCATGGCTGGTCACAGTCACTCCGCAAATATCGCCGTCCGTAAAGGCAAGCAAGACGCCGTACGCGCCAAGCTCTTCAGCAAGCTTACCCGGTACATCATGATCGCCGCCCGCAACGGTGGCGGCGACCCTGACACGAACTTGCGGTTACGCTACGCGATCCTGAAAGCCCGCAGCGTCTCGATGCCCAAAGACATCATCGAGCGTGGCATCAAGAAGGGCACCGGCGACCTCGAAGGCGTAAGCTACGAAGAAATCACCTACGAAGGTTACGGCCCTGGTGGCGTCGCGATCATGGTCGAGACGCTGACCGATAACCGCAACCGCACCGGTGGCGAAATCCGCAGCACTTTCGAAAAGCTCGGCGGCAACATGGGTCTGCCCGGTTGCGTGAGCTATCTCTTCGAGCGAAAGGGCCTGATCGTCCTTTCCGTAAAGGATTATCCGAACGAAGACAAAGTGATCGAAGCCGCACTCGAAGCGGGCGCGGAGGACGTCGCCACCATCGACGGTCTCTACGAAATCACCACCGACCCGACCGCATTC
>JANXNT010000966.1 GCA_025353985.1 Limnoglobus sp. | reverse complement strand
CTTTCGCCACCACCCACGAAGACATTCTCCGTGGGTGCGGCGAATCCGAACGGTTCCATCATTCGTTCGTTCAACCCGGACGGCACGCTGCGCTTTACGATCGTGCCGATACCGGGTTACACGGGCACATTGCGAACCGCTGAAGCCGATGTTAACAACGATGGCATCGCCGATATCCTCGTCGGTACCGGGCCAGGTGCCGCGAGCCAAGTGAAGCTAATCGACGGCAGAACGCAGACGGAAATGTTCTCGATGATTCCGTTCGAAGCCGCGTTCACTGGCGGCGTGTTCGTCGCGGCGGGCGACGTTACCGGCGACGGCATTGCGGATATGATCATCACCCCGGACCAAGGCGGCGGGCCGCGGGTTCGCGTCTTCAACGGCGTCGGGTTCACGCCCGTGATGGACTTTTTCGGCATCGAGGATGTGACTTTCCGCGGCGGCGCACGGGCCACCGTCGGCGATCTCAACGGCGATGGCACCGGCGATCTCATCGTGGCGGCCGGGTTCGCCGGTGGCCCGCGTATCGCCGCATTCGATGGCGCAGCACTCGCCAAGGGCAGCCTCGTTCACGTCTTCGGCGACTTCTTCGCCTTCGAACAAACCCTCCGCAACGGCGTGTACATCGCATCGGGCGACATCGACGGCGATGGCTACGCCGAAGTCATCGTCGGCGGCGGCCCGAGCGGCGGCCCGCGCGTCTTGGCGTTCAGCGGCAAGGATCTGCTGACGAACACATACACCGTGAAAGCCAACTTCTTCGGCGGCGATGTGGCCAATCGCGATGGCATTCGCGTGGCCACAAAGAACCTCGACAACGACGGCCACGCCGATCTCGTCGTCGGCGTCGGTCGCCGAGTCATCGGCTACTCCGGAGCGAGCATCGCACCGTCTGGAACCCCGACGGCAATCCTCGATTACGAAGTCTCGTCGACGCTCACCGAAGGCGTTTTCGTCGGATAATTGCCTCTCACAATCGACGTAAGTCTGAATTGCAAAAGTTCTCAAACCGTGTTTTTCATGTTTTTCCGTCTCAATAAGCCCTTTTTTGATCGCAAATCGCTGATCTATTCACGGGGTATTTGCCGTATCCTGCATTCCTATCGTGGTTTGCGTCGATGGACATCGATTACGCATAAGAGACGACGACGACCCTTTCGCGACCAAAATCGACCAAAAATCGACCGGAATCGCCTTTTCTATGTCATTTGCGCGCACTTCTATGTCATTTCGCGACACTTTTGGGTACGTCCGTGCGCGTCGCGAATTCCGACTTACGTCATTTCAACGAATACTTTTTGATTTCGCGAATTCGTGTGGGTGATGCGAAAATCACGCGCCGCGCTAAAGCCGACAACTTCGCTGAGTGCATCAAGCGGTTCGCCGGCGGGCAGTGATGACTCCCTCGGTAGTGCGTCGGGCTAACATTCCCGTTAGCCCGAAGCGCTAAGCGAGGGACGTTCACCATCTGCGTCGCATCTCGAAGACTCGTCGCGACTCCCTCGCTTGCGCGTCGGGCTGACAAGAATCAAAAGTCGCCGAGCACCTCGCCGCCGTCGCGGGTGGCGAGGGCGCGCCACTGGATGATGGCGATGCTGTCGCGCACGAATCGCACGCTGCCGTCGCAGAGGAGCAGGTTCACGCCGCCGGTGTGGGCACTGCGTGCGCCGGTGAGACCCTTGTTGTGGCTAGCGTTGCCGCAGTCCCATTTGCCGACGGGGTTCGGCGTGTAAAAGTGGTTGTACAGCGTGTTGCCGTAGTGGCCGTTGATCCACTGTTCGCCACGTCGTGCGTTCCACACGCCGGTACCGGCATCGCACAGCGCCGGGGTCGGGTCGGTGCCACCCGATACTTCCAGCACGGCCAGTTTGATCGTTGCGGCATCGGTGGGAAGTGTCGAAATCGCAACGCCATTGCTGACGAGGCTTTCGCTGAACGCGGCGGTGTTCGAGGTGCCATCGGTGATGTCCGCGATGCGAACGGGGATCTGTGCGAACACGCCGTTACCCTCGGCGATTTTGCGATACGCGATGATCGCGCCGGTGGCGTCGAAGGTCACGCCGGTGCCATTATTCGCGACGTAGTTGGTGCCGAAATAGACGCTGCCGGGTACGACGCCACTTTGCGGATCGCTTGGGCACGCGAGTAGCGCGACGCGGTTCTTTGCGGCGGAGTCGTTCTGGCCACCGATGGCGAGCGTGCCTTCCGGGTCGACGAGACTTTGCAAGTTCGCCTGTTCGACGTACGCCAGCAATCGCGCGGGTGCGGACACGACTTTCGGGTAGCCGTTCCGCCCTTGTGGGAACGCGCCGAGTGCGCCTTCGTGGTTGTGCATCGCCAACCCGAGTTGCTTGAGGTTGTTCGTACATTTCGCACGCGCCGCGGCCTCGCGCACCTTCTGCACAGCAGGCAATAGCAACCCGATGAGGATGGCGATAATCGCGATCACCACCAAGAGTTCGATGAGCGTAAAACCTTTGCGAGGAAGCGTCTTTATGAGTCAATCTCCGAGTATGGGTTGAGTATTGGCGTGAAATCAGTCAGCGCAGCAGGGGCATTTTTCCGGGATGAACAGCGTAAGTGTCGCGGTGTACTGCGTCGATTCGTAACCGTCGCCTTTTTCGTCTTTCGTCTGACGGGCCGTGATCAAATAGAACGTGCCGGTCTTGGGCGTGAACGTTGCTTTGCCGTCTTTGTCGGTCGTGCGTTCGTGGTCGGCATCGGTGCCTTCCTTTAGGGTCGCACCGCGTGGAATGAAACTCACTTTCACACCTTCCAGCGGCTTGCCGTCGAATAGCAATTGCACGCGAATCGCCTTGCCGGGGCCAGCTTCAAGAACGGGGTTCGTCGTCGGTACGAGTTCGATCCGGTGCCCGAGCCGCTTATCGAAACCGGGCATTTCCTTCGGCAGTTTGTCGAGCGAATCGCTAACCCCGAACAGCGTCTTCGCACTGCGGTAGGCACGGATCGGTTTGCCGTGGTTCACGACTTTGTCGAACGTCAGTGCGGCGATATAGATGCCAGGCGATCCCGGCACGAACTTCGCTGTGTGGTAGCCTTCCTTCGGGGCGTAACCGAGGTCGATCAGGCTCGGTTTCAGGTCGTACTTCTTGCCGTCTGGCGCGAAGGCATCGAACGAATGGATCTGGTCCGCCGACAACTTCGACGCGAGTTTGAAGTCGCGATGCTCGTTGCCGTGGTTGCCGAGCATGAGGTCGATATGGATCGCATCGCCGGTGCGAATCAGGTTCGTGTTCGGCTGCACCCACGTGTCGTGGGCGAGCGCGAATCCACAACCGACGCTCGCCAACAGGGCGATCATCAGAGCGCAACGCTTCATCGGGAATATCCCTTTAGAAAATGGATGACGAACGCGCGGCGCATCCGGGGATGGCGCGACGTTCGGTACGTGAGGATTCACAAACGGGATTTAGACGATGCGTGGCGGAGGTGTCGGCGGGGGAGTTGCGATAACGATGGTATGGCAGTCGTACCCGATGAGGAACGCACCTGATTCGGCTTCGGCAATCGGTTGTGCGATCAACGTTGGTACGACGGCGGCTTCGAGCGTGAACAGCGTGGCGGGGCTATCGCCACGACACTTTTGCGCGAAAATACCCACCACCCAGTGGACGGTATCGGCGTTCGATTCGTGTAGCGGGCAGCACGATTTCTTTTTGGCGACAATCGGACGATACGACTTGCGAGTTTCGACGAGTGGGCGAACGTGCGAGGGTGGCTCGATGCCGTTGGCGTCCGCCCATTCGAGCTTTTCCTCGAGCGTAAAACAACAACAATCGCCCTTCCAGCACAGGTCCGAATTCGCACAACCACACGGGCGGAATTGGCAGGGGTACGGCACCGATGTATCCGAAGAACTGCGAACGAACGGCAACGGAAGCCCAAACGCAACGATGAGATGGCTGACAATCGTCAGCATCACAATCGCGTCGCGCAGGTTACTCATCGTGAGGCCGTGCCGTTTCCCCATGAGCGAATCCTACGTTGTCATCCGCAGTTCGGCGAACGGTTTCGCCACGAAGTCTTTCCCGATTCTTGCGTCATCAAACCGCCAATTCTACCAAAACTGCGTCGCATACCGATTCTGTGTGTTAGATTGCATCGGACTCAAATTTTGTAAGACTCCGGCACCGGTGAGGGATCAACGTGAGACGGGGCATCCGTTTACGCGGCGTCAGTGCGCCGATTAAAGGCAAAGTCTGGCACTCGGAGACGCTGTTGCGTTCCGGGCGTCTGGCGACGCTGGAAATCGTGCTCGACGATAGCTCCGTCAGTCGGAAACATGCGGAAGTGCGCCTTGCGAACGATGGGCAATCGTGGACGGTCGTCGATCTCAACAGCACGAATGGCACCTACGTCAACGGTACACGCGTCACGACCGACTCCGAGCCACTGCTGAAACAACGCGACATTATTCAGTTCGGCAAAGTTGCATTTTCCGTCGAAATGAGCGAAAGTAGCGTCGAAGGACCGCCTTCGGATCAGATGATTCTGGCGGCCAGTCTTTCGCCGCCCGCCGCCCAACTGAATAGCCGCATCACCAACTTTCGCGATCTCCGCAGCACGAATCCGAACTTACGCGCCGACGATCAACTCATCGCACTCCTGCGAGCGGGGCACCACCTCGTTCACTTGCAAAGCGAAGATCAACTCCTCGATTCGATCTTGAACGATATGGTCAGCGTGCTCGATGCCCAACGCGGCGCGATCGTGTTGGCCGAAGGCGATGGCCCCGAACCGAAGTTGCGACTCCGTTCGCTTTCGGTCGGCCCGCGCGAACCGTCGAGCCGGTTCCCGTTCAGCAAGCGGCTTACGCAGCAGGCGTATGCGGCAGGCCAATCGATGTTGTTCAAAAATCTCGAAGACAGCGACGAGATGAAGAACAACCACAGTATCGCCGACGGCGCAATGGGTTCGGTGCTATGCGTGATGCTGCGGACGCCACGGCGCAAACTCGGCGTGCTGCACCTCGATCGGCGCATTCTGGCACCGGCGTTCACCGAAGCCGACCTGAAACTCGCCGACGCCATGGCCGCGCACGTCTCGGCGGGCATCGAATGTTCGCTGCTATTACGGGCGCAACGCGATTTGTTCCTCAAGACGATCACGACGCTTGCGGATATGGTCGAACTCCGCGACAAGTACACTGGTGGCCACACGCGCCGCGTCACGGCGTATGCCACGATGCTCGGCGAAAAGATGGACTTACCCGAAGATCAAATGGAGCGCATCCGCATCGGCACGCCGCTCCACGATATCGGTAAGATCGGCATCAGCGACGCGATTTTGCAGAAACCCGGACGGCTGACGGCGAAAGAATTCGCCGAGATGCAGACGCACACGACACTCGGTGCCCAATACCTCGGCGGCATCCCCGAACTCGCGCCGATCATCCCGATCGTGCGAAACCACCACGAGCGATGGGATGCACCGGCTATCCGGATCGCCTTTCTGGCGAACAAATCCCACTGCTGGCCCGCATCGTGGCCGTCTGCGATGCCTTCGATGCGATCACGTCGGATCGGCCGTATCACGAGAACCAAAAAGGGAAGCCGCCCGAATATGGCTTCGCAGAAATCGCCCGCCAAAAGGGCCGCCAGTTCGACCCGCAATGCGCGACCGCATTCCTAGAAATTCGCGACGACATTTTGCGCGTAATGTGCGATCTGATCCCCGGCCTCTCCAGCCGCATGAACAGCGACACCGGCCCTGCCACTTGGACCGGCGGCACACCCGGGGTCGAAGCCACACCGCCGCCGGTTCACCCCGGCGACTCCATGTCCGATTTCAACGTCATGAACTGATCCAAAGTTTACCCGACGTAGACGCCGCCGCGATAGTTGGGCGGAAACGCCATGAAACTGCGGGCGATGCCACCCTGATTGTTGAACACGCGGACCTGCGAGACGCCGTCGCCACCGCCGACGAGCAGTTCCGCACGCCCGTCGCCGTTGAGATCGCGAACCGCCACCGGTACGCCACCCGGTTCGGTCGAAGTGAACCCAAAGGCATTCACGAGGCGATTCTTCAAGTTTGCCCCGCTAAACACAGACACCGTGGCGCGGGTGCCGAGCGTGCGTCCGACTGCGATGTCGGCTTTGCCGTCGCCGTTCATATCCCCCGCCCGCACGAACACCCCACCCGTATCGGTCGTATCGCCGACGCGAAGATCGGTCGTCGTATAGCCGTAGCGGCTAAACGACGTGTCGCCCCATTTCGCTTGCGTCGTGAAGATTTTGACGATCGGTTGCGCCCCTTTACCGGGTGCCGCAATCACATCGCCGATGCCATCGCCATTCACATCGCCAACCGCCACGCGAACGCCACCGGTGTAATTGATGTCGTAGGCGAAGAAATTGGCGGATGCTACCGGAGTGGCCACGGTCAGGTCTTGGCCGCGGAAAATCTTGATCTGCGGGCGGTTACCCGTGCCCGCACCGACGACGAGGTCCGCGCGGCCATCGCCGGTGACATCGCCGACTGCGACGAATGCCCCACCGCGTGACGTTGCCGAGAATGCGGAGAAATCGGCGATCACTTTGTAATCGCGGCCATCGTAAATTTTGACGTGCCCGCCACCGGTGGTCGTCGACACGACGATATCGTCGACGCCATCGCCAGTGAGGTCGCCACTGGCGACGTTCAAGCCGCCGGTGTAGGCCCGGTCGAATGGCGTGATCGTGGTGAGAAGCCCGCTATTGCTGGCCGAGTAGACGCTAACGATTGCGGTTTGACCCGGCCCCGATGCCACCGCGAACTGCTTCGGGTGCAGTGCAGGTGCGTCGGTAACACTTACCGGCGGGAGTTCGATGCCCGCAAGTTGCGTGGGCACGTCGCGACTTTCGAGTCGTTCGACGCCGATGCGTGCGGAATTTTGTGTGGAGAAGATGCGGACCATGGGACAGCCTCCGAATCGCGTCCTGCGGCGGTCGATCGATAACGATCGTCCGTTCGGATCGGGTGGGTTATGACGCACCAGTAACTCGCCGCGCGATCGAACTTGCGCGAAGATTTCCCGGTTCGCGCTCTGCACTTTGGGCGACCGGTTTCATACACTTGTCGAATACGCGAATGTTTCGCACGAAATACAGGAGAAGTGAAAATGGGTAATCCCGCAGGCCTGCGTCGCAAGAAGCGTGAAAAACGCCGCGCCAAGTTCGAGGCCCGCCTCGGCGTCCTCGCCTACATGCCAAAAGCGATTCAGGAAGAGATCAAAAAAGAGATGGCCAAGGAAGAGAAGAAGTAGCGTTTACGCGAAATTCGGCTCGGCATCCAGATCCTCGGCGGCGAACTCGCCGAGTTTCCATTTCTCCACTGCGAGTGCCGCCATTGCGGCGTTGTCGGTACATAAGTTTAGCGGCGGGATGAACAACTCGACACCTTCTTTGGCTGCCATCTCTTCGAGTTTTTGTCGCAATCGCAAATTCGCCGAAACACCCCCGCCAACAGCGAGCCGCTTAAACTTCGACTGGCGAAGGGCCTGCA
>JANXNT010000916.1 GCA_025353985.1 Limnoglobus sp. | reverse complement strand
AAGTTCAACCCGAAATCGGGGATCGTCACGTTGTTCGCGGGCACCGGCGACAAAGGCTTTTCGGGCGACGATGGCACCCCGACCGATGCAAAATTTAGTGGCATCCACTCGGTCGCATTCGATGCGAAAAAGGAGAACATCTACCTCGCGGACCTCGATAATCGTCGCGTTCGCAAAATCGATCTCAAAGAGAAAACGGTAACGACCGTCGCGGGGAACGGCGAGAAGGGCGTGCCGAAAGATGGCGAACCCGCGATGAAGCAACCGTTGCTCGACCCGCGTGCCGTCGCCGTCGATTCTAAGGGCCGCATTTACATCATCGAGCGCAGCGGAAACACGCTGCGTGCCGTCGATACCGATGGCACGATTCGCACCGTGGCGGGCACGGGCAAAGCTGGGAAGGAAGTCGGCGATGCCCTGAAAGCGGGAATGAATGGGCCGAAACACCTCTGCATTGATCGCGACGATACGGTGCTGATCGCCGACAGCGAGAACCATCGCATTCTGCGTTATCAGCCCAAAACGAAGACGATGACGCTCGTCGCGGGCACGGGTAGCAAAGGCAGTGCGGGCCTCAACAGCGACCCGCTCAAAGCCGAACTCAACCAACCGCACAGCGTCACGATCCACCCGAAAACCGGCGAGCTTTACATCGCCGATAGTAGCAACAACCGGATCGTGAAAGTCGTGAAGTAGGGCTTCATTATCGTTGTGGTGGGGCGGCTTCGCGAATCGTCGCCCCCTTCTCTTCGCTAAGAACAAGGATCGCAAACCGCTCGATTGGCTGGCGTTCCGGCGTGCTAACCGAGGCGTAATCGAAGCGGCCGCGGATGTCGGTGTAGCCATCCTTGTGGAACTTCACCGTGCCATCGGCGAGTTTCGCGTACACCTTCACGTAGACTTTCGCCAGTGGCTTGTCCGTCGCGGTCGCTTTCAGTTGGCCGTAACTTTCGGTGACTTTCACATCCATCGCGTTGGCATAGTACGGCACGGATCGCGACTTGCCCGCCGCCGTAATTTCCACGAGCACGTTCCGCTTCACGAACTCAGCCGGCAGGTCGAATGCAAATTTCGCCTGC
>JANXNT010000908.1 GCA_025353985.1 Limnoglobus sp. | reverse complement strand
CTCCGTTCGGCTGGCCACCTTCGAGCGGGACGAACCGCACCAACGGCACGACATCCGCTGCGTGCAACACCGCAGATAATCCGCGGTTCGACGCACCGGGCGGCATCGCTTCCGCAAACGCACAGGCACTCGCGGTCACTTTCGCGTTCGCCAGGGAGTCGGCTTCAATCGCGACGCCGCCACGATCGAGCATGAACGTACATTGCTGTAATTTCAGTTCGCCGGGCGGGTCGTCGCTTTCGCCCAAGAGGTGAATCGCCGCCGTGTGTGGGGCAAATCCGACTTCGCGCACATCGACTTTCGTGCGTGCCGGAACTTCGATGGCGATGCTTTGCGTGCCGAGATCGAAGAGCGCGTGGCGCACCGAAAGTTCGGCGGGCTTCATCCCCGGTTCGTCGTCGAGGCGGATCGCCACGATGCGATTTCGTCGCGTCTCGGTGGCCGCCCGGAAGCGACACGCTTCGATTTCAATGTGGCCCACGTGCGAAAACAGTAAGCCGATCGGGTCGGTATTTGGCGCGCCGACGAGCGGCAGATCGACGAACCGAAAGTCGATACCGCGAAGCACGACCGATTTAATATCGCGAACCGCCAACGTGCCGGGCCGTGGAATGCCATCGGTGATCGGCATCGCGTTCAGCTTGACGATCGGCGGCCGCGTGTCGCCCGTGGGACTTGGCTCGGGTTCGATCGTCAGTTCCGTGCCGGTGAACACAATCGGCTCGGTCCAGGTTGTCAGGTCGTACTCGGTACCCGGTTGCAACCGCACGACGAGTTCTTCAGCACCTTTCGCGGTAATCGCCTCGGCGACAGCTTTCACCGTAGTTAATGCGCGCGATTTCTTGCTCGTGTCGGTTGACGGCAGCACAGGCGGGGACGTGTCCGCGATGGCGGGCTTCGTCGTGGCGTTCGGCAGTTCCGACCACGGCGGTGGCCCACTGGCTGGGATCGCTGGCCCCGATGTCGAAGAACCGAACAGGATCGCCACGGTGATGACAATCCCCGCCACCGCCGCGAGAACGCCGAACGGCAAGCGGAACGGCTCGGCGGATGGCGTTGCGCTCGGCACCGACGATAGCGCGGCCATTTCCGTAGTCGACCCATCGATGGGGATATTCCAATCGCGGGCCAGTGCGTTCAAGTCGCGAATCAGTTCGGCGGGCGTGGCGTAACGGCGGTCGGGCGACTTCGCCATCATCTTGCCGAGAACGACCGCCAACCCATCGGGTACGTTCGGGTTCAAGTCGCGCGGGTCGGTCGGCGTCAGGTGCTGATGCGCTTGCAGTTTCTTCGCCGCCGTGCCTTCGGGAACGGGAGGTCGCCCGGTAATCGCGTGGTAGAACGTGCAGCCGAGGCTGTAGATATCGCTGCGCACATCGGCGCGGCGCGGGTCCATCGCTTGTTCGGGCGAGATGTAATCGAATGTGCCGAGCGTCACGCCGGATTGCGTCAGGCCGCCATTTACCGAGTGCGATTCGAGGTGCCGTGCGAGGCCCATATCGACGATCTTCGCCCGTCCGCCGGTCGTGATAATGATGTTCGAAGGTTTAATATCGCGGTGAACGACACCGCGTTCGGCGGCATGCCCCAACCCGGCGGCGATCTGCAACATGTACCGCACGCAATCGGCAGCGGGCACCGTGCCGAGTTTGTCGATCACTTGCCGTAAATTTTCGCCTTCGACGTACTCGAACGCGATGAAATGCAGGTTGCGATCTTCGCCGCAAAAGTAAACCCGCGCGATATTGTCGTGATCGAGCTTCGCCGCCGCACGGGCTTCCTGTTTGAACCGCGTCACCGATTCCGAATCGCGGGTCGTTTCCGGTGGCAGAATCTTCAGCGCAACGATGCGGCCGAGTTCGAGGTCGCGCGCCTTGAACACCGTGGCCATGCCGCCAGAGCCGATGGTTTCGATCAACTCGAAGTGCCCGAGTTTCTGCCCCGATACGCTCGGTTTCGATCCGGTATCGACTTTATTCTGCGTAATGATCGTGGGGAAGTCGTCGCTATTGTCGGGCGCGTCACCGAGGATATCCGGGACGGTCAGACGCACGAAGGAACTGCCGAACAACTCGACGAGGCTCGACCCGTGTGGCGTGGGCACCGGTGGGCGATAGTCGCCCGTCGAGCCGTTGGTGTGGCCGCCGAGGCTATGATTGCGGTCGAGCGCTTCCGACGAAGACCCCTCGCGATCGTTCGCGCTCGGCTTTTGCTCAGGATTCGGTGGCGTGTGCATTCCGTTCGCACCAGACGTATCAAGCGATGGCCCCACTCCGAGGGCTTAACGATCTCCCTACCGTTCTTCAATTACAAGATGGGTAGTCCAGAAAGAATATAGCCTCTGAAGTAGGGGTGTGTCAATTCGGAGAATGGCTGCAGCCCCCCTCAGCCCATGGTGATACCATGGTACGGAGGCAATCACCTTAGAAAACCAGTCGTGGCGAGTCTTCGAGACGCGACGCAATCCACCATCAGTCGCAACGGTTGAATGTCCTTCTTCACTAACGTTTTTTAAGTTGCGCTTTCCGTAGCGATGTCGATTCACGGTCGCTTCCGAGCCGATTCCCCGCAAGGGGTCGGGTGATGCGCAACTGCCCTGTAGTGACTTCGCAAGTGTCCGGGTGGTAGAATCGGGCGAACGTCTCACACCCGACCCCTTGCGGGGA
>JANXNT010000891.1 GCA_025353985.1 Limnoglobus sp. | reverse complement strand
GATGCGATACATGCCGCTGCTGGTCGTGAGTTCGCTCGCATTTGGGTCGGATGGTACGATGGAAATTTGCGGCTTCGGTGCGGGCGTCGTATCGGCGATACCGTAGCTAATGAACGACTCGTTGTAGTTGTAGCCACCGCGTATCGGATTGATGCTTTGGCCGTTAGGCACGAGTGCAAAATCGACGGTTTCGCCGCCATTTTCGTAGATATCATCCGCCAGCGTCGCGATTTCGACTTCATAGCCGTCGATGAACGTCATACTCGAGCCGAGTGGCGGCAAAATCACGGTCGTGGCCTGCTTGGTTGCGATGTAATCGAGGCCGACGCGGGCGGTGCCGCCGAGGGCAAAATCGGGGAACGGCGGCGGTGGCGGGATCGTCGCGGGAGGCTGACCCGTTGGGTAACTAAAGTAGCGACTCACGACGAATCGCCCCTTGTCGCCACCCTCGTTGAGCGTATTTCCCACCGGGTCGACGCGGCGAAACACGTTGATCCACTTCGAGTCGCCACCGACACCATAGATTGCGACGGTGTTGCTATCCGCACCCATAATCGTGTAATTCGACGAGGGATTCAGCGTCAATTTCGCCGCCCCCGGCAATGGCCCCGAGCCGTTGAGCGTCAAATTGACGCTCAACTCCGACAACCCCGGCATGAACGTCGCGCTCGTACTGCCGCCATACCCACCGCCAATCGCGAACCCGCTCGGACCATTCGGCGTCGGCGTGACTGTATAATTCACAGTTAAATACGAATCGGCCACCGTACGTTTAATCACATACATCCCACCATGTTTACGGCTTCGGCTTCTGCGCTTTCTCTTTGTCCAGGCGTGACTTGAGTGCGTCTCGGGATTTGTTCACGTGCTTCCTCTGCACAGCGTACCCCGCGGCGTCGGCATAGTGGATGCTGGAGTTGAGCCACACGTCCATCGCGGCCAGTGATCGCCGGTCGCCGATCGCCACGAGTGTATCGGCGGCCGCAAACGGAATCTCCCACGCTTCGTCCCATAACAGGGCGACGACCGGTGCCGCATCCCTCTCGCTCCCGATTTGAGCGATCAGTTCCACTGCGTATTGGCGAACACTGGATCGCGAATGTGCAAGCATGGCAACAGCGCGTTCCAAAAACTGGCTGCG
>JANXNT010000874.1 GCA_025353985.1 Limnoglobus sp. | reverse complement strand
ATGCCGGCGTCACTGGCGACCTCGACCTTAGCGACTCGGTCAACATCACCGCGACGGGTGCCATCGTCGATGCGGCGGGGTTGAACGACCGGATCATCCAGATTCTCGCTGGCGTGACGGCGAATCTCGATGGCGGTACGTATCAGAACGGTCTGCTCTCATCGGCTGCTACAGTGGTTGCACAAGGCGGTGGGATTTTCAACGCGGGCACGCTCGTTCTTTCGAACGCCATCATTTCCGGGAACGTTTTAAAAGGGGCAATTCGTGCTGCAGGTGGGTTCGCCGACGGCGCGCAGGGGGGCGGGATTTACTCCGCTGGCAACATCACGATTAACAGCAGCATCCTGACAGGGAACCAGGCGATTGGTGGCGACTCGACGGGAATGATCTCTTCTAACGCATTCGGGGGATTCGCCCAGGGGGGTGGTCTTTACACGGGGAGCGGAAATGCCACCCTCTCGCTGAGCCGCATCTCCGGTAACTTCGCGCGCGGCGGGCAAGCGAGTGCCCCGATCTCGACAGGTGCAACGGGCGGGGATGCGAATGGGGGCGGGGCCTCGTTCAACGGCGCATCGGCAACGATAACCGGCACCAGTATCGATGCGAATCAGGCGCTCGGTGGTTCGGTCAGCACCGGTAATAACCCGAACGGTGGTAGCGCGAACGGTGGCGGAATTGCCTTAAATGTGGGCACGGCCACGATTACGGAATCGGTCGTGGAAGCGAACATCCTTCGTGGGGGTTCTGCGACTGGAGATGCGATGAGCAGCCTTGTTTTCGGGGGCCGCGCGCAAGGTGCAGGGATCCAACTCAATGCGATGATTTCAACGAATCGCTTTGAAAACATTACCGTCTCGGGAAACAGCGGCAAAGGTGGCGATGCCAATGGCACGTCTCAGCCGTTTGCTGGTGCTGCGTTCGGTGGCGGATTCAGTTTCAACGGCTTTACCTCCTCCGCTCTCATCGGAAATACGACGATCACCAATAACGAAGTCCTCGACGGCTCGGGTGTGGTCAGCATTTCATCCGATGGTGGTGGTATTTACAACGTCAGCGAAAATCCCAGTTCTCAACTCAGTGTCATCAGTACGATCATTGCAGGGAATCGCACGCCGACATCATCGGATGTTACCGTGACCACGTTCCCGATCTCGTCGCTCGGATCGAACTTAATCGGCATTAGCGCTCCCGGTACGGGTTTCGTCGATGGCGTCAGCGGCGACCAAGTCGGCAGCGTGCTCGCCCCACTCGATGCGAAACTGACGCCGATTGCGAACTTCAGCAACGGGAATTTCCAGTCGCGTGCCCACGGCCTCAACATCGGCAGCCCGGCACGCGACAAAGGCATCGCTGGTACGCTGTCGAACGATCAGCGCGGCCTCGCTTTCTTTCGCGGGATCGGCCCATTCGCCGATGTCGGTGCGTTCGAAGTCCAAGACGCTTCGACGACGCAGATTACCTTCCCCAGCGCAATAGAGGGCGTTCCATTTATTGTCGATATCGCAGTCAACGACGCACGACTCTCACCGACGGGTACCGTGCAGTTGTTCATCGATGCCGTACAGGTCGGTACGGGTACGCTCAATGCGATGGGGAAAGCGTCGATCGTTGTTCCGGGGCAAGCACGCGGTAACAGAACGATCTCGTTTAACTACAACGGCGATGCCGCTTACCGCTTTAGTTCGATCTCGAATGCGATCACCATCCTGACGGCGACGAGCCACGTTGTCGCGGTGACTCCGAATCCCGCGATCACGAATCAGTCTGTGACATTTAGTACAAACGTGATTTCTGCCAGTGGAGCCACACCGGCGGGCACGGTCACGTTTCTGGTTAACGACGTTCCTTTCGGCGCTCCTGTCACGCTCGATGCCTCCGGCAATGCCACTTTGCCAATACCCGGCGGATTTCCCGTGGGCAGTTACCTTGTCAGCTCGACTTATAACGGCGATGCGACCTTCGGATTTTCGACCTCATCGAACATCGTGACACTCGTCGTCGCCGATCCGCTCGCCACCACCATTACCGCCAATCCCGTACCGAACCCTGCGTTCCCGTTCCAAGCGCTGACACTCTCGGCGAATCTGGCGTCGAGTAGCGCAGTGCCAACCGGCAGCACGGTTTCGTTCACGGTCAACGGTGCCATTGTCGGTACGGCAAGCACCGATGCATCGGGCAATGCGTCGCTCCCCTTACCCGCGGGCCTCGCTACTGGCACATATTCCGTCGTGGCGAGTTATGCGGGCAGTACCGGTTTCCTCGCGTCGAGTTCCACGCCAGTTGCACTTACTGTCAATCGCTCACCAACGGCGACGACAACGGCATTTACACCCGCTAACCCCGCCGCGAACGCGCCGATTACCCTATCCGCTAACGTTACGGCGACATTCGGTGTGCCGACGGGTTCGGTCGATTTCGTCGTCGATGGTACGCTCGTCGGAACGGGCACGCTCGATATGAGCGGCAACGCAACCTTCGCACTTGCGGCCGGTTTGGCACCGGGGCCGCACAACCTGATCGCAAACTACACCGGTGCGGCATCGTTCGCAACTTCCGCATCGAGCGGGCAGACGATTACCGTGCCTGCCGCATCGACTGCGACTTCACTTGTTGTAACGCCAAACTCGCCGACCGTGAATCAGCCGTTCACGTTGACCGCAACGGTGACGTCCGCATCGGGCGTGCCAACCGGCACCGTGATCTTCACGATCGACGGCGCGAACGTCGGTTCGGCTTCGCTAAATGCTTCGGGAACTGCGACCGTTCCGATCGCCGGTTTACCGTCGGGCACATACGTTATCGTCGCGAATTACTCCAGTAGTGCGAGTGGCACGTTCGCGGACTCCACATCCTCACCGCGTTCGCTGACGATCGCCGTAAACAGTAGCACCACGACCCTCACGATTTCGCCGAACCCTGTCTTTGCGACCGATCCGCTCGTTCTCACCGCCAGCGTCGTCGGCTCGGTTTCCGGTGCGATTACCGGAACCGTGACGTTTACCGTAAATGGCACCAACGTCGGTACGGCCACGGTCGATGCGAGCGGTAACGCCACGCTGACATTGCCTGCGGGTATAAGCTTCGGCACGTATTCGGTTGTCGCAAACTACAGCGGCGACAGCCAATTTTCCGGCTCCGCGTCGACCAGCGTCACGCTCGGTGTGAGTTCCGTTCCCACGCGAACGCAACTCGTCGTCACGCCCGTTATCGCGACCTTCGGCAACGCGGTCACACTCACCGCGAATGTCGCGTTCGCACCGGGAACATCGCCACAACGGGCGGGTGTGAACCCGGCAATCTTGAACGGCACCGTGAACTTCTTCAACGGGCCCACGATGCTCGGTTCCGCACCAGTCGTGAACGGTAACGCGACACTGACGACGTCCGCATTGCCGATCGGTGTCAACACCGTGTCAGCGGTGTTCGTACCCGCGTCGGCCAACTTGACTTCGAGTCGAGGTACGGCTTCGGTACAAGTCGATCCCGTGCCAAAACCGATACGCGAAGTCTTTGCGGTCGGTTCGGGTTTCTGGGGCGGTCAAAGCATCGTCAACGTCTACGATGCAAACGGCATACTACTCAAACAGTTCGTGCCATTCGGGGCGACTTACACGTGTGGCGTCGTGGTGGCGACGGCCGATGTCACCGGCGATGGCGTCGAAGATATTATCGTCGGCACGGCGTTCGGCGGCGGGCCGCACGTCAAAATCTTCGACGGTGTGACCTTCACGATGCTCAGCCAGTTCTTCGCTTACGATCCGAATTTCCGTGGCGGCATCACACTGGCGGCGGGCGACCTCAACGGCGACGGGATTGCCGAAATTGCGACCGGCTCCGGCCCCGGCGGCGGCCCGCAAGTGAATGTCTACTCGTACGCCAACGGTAGCGTAAAGACTCTTGCGAGTTTCTTTGCCTACGATCCGAATCTGCGTGGCGGTGCGAGTGTTGCCATCGGCAGCGGCTTGCTCGTCACCGGTGCAGGCTTCGGCGGCGGGCCACAAATTCGCGTGTTCCAAGGCGCGGCGCTCACCGAAATCGCCAGCTTCTTCGCGTTCGATTCCACCTCTCGCCTCGGCGTCAACGTCGCGATTTCCGAATCCGGGTTGAACAGCCCGCTCGCGATCATCGCCAGCACCGCCGCCGGTCGCGGCTCGCCGCTCGTGCAGTCGTTCACCGCCAACGGCACGCCACTCGCCTCAAGCCTTGCCTTCGAAGCCGGCTTCGATGGCAGCATCACAACGACCAGCGTGAGGTTGCCAAACGGCTCCGTCCGCACCGTCTTCGGCAGCGGCTTCGGCGGCGCACCCCGCGTACGCGTCATCGATTCCGCAGGGGCAATGGTCGCCGATTTCTACGCCTTCGACGAAAACTCCCGCGGCGGCGTCTTCGTGGGGTAACGCCTTCGTTTAGCCGCGCCGCGTAGTCTTCGGAGCGAAGAGCGTAGGCGTTTTCAACTTGCGCGATTTGCAAATATACCCAAGAGTACGACGTCTTACGTCGTACTCTTGGGTTGGGTTCGTGCGCGTCATCCCGATTCAGGGGATTGTCTGAATGTGGGTGAAGTCCCCGCACTTCGCTACGCAAAGCCTTCGCGGCGCGGCTATACGAATCCGGATTCTGCCCTGCAAACGTCGCGACTCGCGGTGTTTGCGTCATGGGGGCAACTTTCCGGTGCTGGTCTTTCGAGGATGGGTAAACCCCCAACGACCACCGTAATACACTCGCTCATGGCGTTGTTGTGCGAACGAGGGATTGAGGAACTGCGGAGGTCGCTGATAATGTTCGTAAGCCAAACACAATTGTAGCGCGGCCTCAATGGAATCGATGCCGCCAGTGCCTGTGCCGAGGCCGGGACAAGCCAAGCAATCGATCTTCCGCGACTCGGAACGATTGTGACGGTGGACGGCAAGCAGAGCGGCCCACATGGCGAGATAAACGTGGTCTGTGCCTTGAATGTTCATCGGCACACGCATCGTCGGTGCATGCGCAACGA
>JANXNT010000842.1 GCA_025353985.1 Limnoglobus sp. | reverse complement strand
TCCCCGCCAAACGATCCGGCACGCGTGTCGTAGTGGTCGTGGAACGCCTTGCCCTTCAGCCCCTTGTCACCGGCATAGACGTGCTCGATTTCCAATGTCGCCGTCATGCTCCCATCCGGCTTGACGTCAGGGATGCCCGTCACCCGTGCCCGCACCAGCGAAATGACCGGTTTATCGGCGGCGCGCGACGCCTGCGCGAAAGCGAGCGTCGCGAACCCGATCGCCAGCGCGATTTTAAACGTGTTGAAAGTGAGCATTTGAAGCACTCCGTGAGTGATCATAACCTCAAACCGGCAAGCTGGCCACCAAGTGGGACAGCACGAAAGAGTCATTTGTTCTTAGTGGCCCAAACAATGTTCGGCGGATTGGCTGCCACGTTTGTAAGCATTCCAGTCGTAACGGGAACTACGTCACCGCTCGTGACCTCAGCGAACAATTGATGCCCGGAGTTCTTTGTACCTGTGCTACTCCAATGCATGTCATTCAGATCGCCCGTGCCGTTGAAGTCGGTCACATCGCCTGAGCCATCGAATTTCCAAGACGCTTTCGCTCGCTGTGTGTACACTTCTTCCGCAGCGAGTTCATTGAGTTCCTTGGTACGAACCGCTAAGTATGCGTTGAAGTCCATGACGATTTCAAATCGACTCGGAGTTTTAGTAACCTGTACGCCATTCTCAACGATCGAGAGCGGCATTGTATCAGTAGCGAATTGACTTGGCGTGTCTACCATGGCGAGGTCGATGTTCGCCACAGCTCCTGTCGCAGGGTCGATCCCGTGGTAGTATAAGCTCCGTCTATTCACGTTGGTACTGTTGTACCACGGGGAGACACTGGGGGTGAGAGGAGCAACTGTATCCAGCCATACCGTTTTGCCCTCAACATTGCTGAATCGTGTTCGTGGAGTGGCGAACCTATCGTAATCCGCGTGCAGTTTTGAAAATTTGGCGTTTTGAATGAACCCGACTTCGATGAACCGAACTCCGCGTGTTCCGCCGCGTACAACTGGGCCTTCGAGACTCGTCATACGGAGTTCAGCTAACATTGCTGGTGCGGGGTTCGCTGAAATGATCATGCGAGGGTCCCCCGATTGTTGTATTGTTGTATTATCATACTGCAACTGGTTGTTCGCGCCTCGCTCTGTCGCGATGCTGACTTTGACCACATTCACTTCGCGATCCACGAAGAA
>JANXNT010000841.1 GCA_025353985.1 Limnoglobus sp. | reverse complement strand
CTTCACCCTCATCTACACGCCCTGCCTTGGCACCGTGGCCATGATCCGCCGCGAAGCCGGGAGATGGGGCTGGGCGGGGTTCTCAGTGGCCTACGGACTGGGTTTGGGCTGGCTCCTGGCCTGGGGCACGGTCGTGATCGGATGGTTCATTTACCGCCCCGCCCGAGCCGCTAGCCGCAAGCGGGAGCCGTTGGGCGGCGGCTACCTCGGCCGGTACGTCGTCCGCGGGATGCTTGTCGGGGCGGGGGTCGGATTTGTCCTCGTTGTGGGCAGTGTTGCAGCCACCGGCACGGCAACTCACATAGTCGTCGCGGCGGTGGTGGGGCCGCTCTCCGGCCTGCAACTTGGCTTCTTTCTCGGACTGGCGTGCGCCCTGCTCCGCAAACTGTTCGGTTAAAGCACCTACTCCCACGCCGCCAGGGCCAGGAAGTTCGCCAGCAGCGTCGGGCCTTCCACCGTCAGGAAACTTTCGGGGTGGAACTGCACGCCGTGGAGGGGCCAGGTTTTGTGGCGGACGCCCATGATCTCGCCTTCGGCGGTCCAGGCGGTGATCTCGAAGTCGGGGTTCGTCCAGCTTTCGCGCTTGATGACGAGGCTGTGGTAGCGCGTCGCGTCGAATGGGTTCGACACGCCCGCGAACAACCCGCGGCCGTCGTGGTGGATCGGCGAGACTTTCCCGTGCATGATCCGCACGTTGCGAATGACTTCGCCGCCGTAGTTGTGGCCGATGCATTGGTGCCCGAGGCAGACGCCCAGAACGGGGATCGTCGGAGCGTATCTCATCATCACATCGTTGGAAATGCCCGCTTCTTTCGGCGTACACGGCCCCGGCGAAATGATCACGTGCGTCGGCTTCATCTCGGCGATTTGGTCCATCGTGATGCGGTCGTTGCGATGCACCACCATCGGCAGTGTCGGGTCGATCTCCCCAAACCGCTGAACGAGATTGTACGTGAACGAATCGTAGTTATCGATGAGCAAAATCATGGTGGTTCGGTCGCTCAACTTTGCCGGGTCGGGTGTGCCTGTGCGCTATTCGCGGTGGCGTCGTAGTTCGTTGGGGGTGCGTCGTCTTCACTTGGGAATTCTAGTACGGTTTCAAAATTGCCAATGTCGTACCACGCGCCATCGGCGAAATCGACGACGGCTTTCCCGTTGTAGTTAATTGTAATCACGCGGCCGACTTTCCCCTCGAAACGCAGTAAATCCGTCCGCACGCCGGGCTTCACACGGACGTAGCGATCCGTCCAGATTCTCCGCAGCGCGTCGATAGTGGACGGATCCGGGAAGTACAACCGCATCGCTTAGCCTCGGAACGCGGAGCGTTTGTGTGCGGGGAGTTCGAAGTCCAGGCGTTTGATGAACTGACACGCTTCGGATGCTCCGAACTCGCGGTCCATCCCGGCATCGTGCCAATCGACCGACAGCGGGCCGTCGTAGCGAATTTCATTCAGCGCGCGGATGATTGCTTCCCAATCGATGCCACCCCGGCCGGGCGAACGGAACTGGAACCCGCGTCGCGGATCGCCACTCGGCCAGTAGCCTGCGAGCAAGCCCGAACGCCCATTGAGCGATAGCGTCGCATCTTTGATATGCACATGATAGATGCGGTCGGGGAAGCGGCGCAAGAACTCGACGGGGTCGACGCCTTGCCAGTGCATGTGGCTCGGGTCGAAGGTGAAACCGAACTCTTCGCGACCGTTCAGGGCATCGAGTGCGGCTTCAGCGGAGTGCAGGTCGAAGGCGATTTCACCGGGGTGAACTTCGAAGGCGTAACGGACGCCGACATCGCGGGCAATGTCCAACAGCGGGTGCCATTGTTTGGCGAATCGCTTCAGTCCGTCGGCAATAATCTCGGGGCGGGCGGCCGGGTAACCGGTGACGTACGACCAGATCGGCGAACCGGTGAAACCACTGACGACGGTGACGCCGAGCTTCTCCGCGAGTCGAAACGTCGCCGCCATTTCTTCGGTGGCGCGTTGTTGCACGCCCGCAGGTTTGCCGTCGCCCCAGACGTAATCCGGAACGAGCGACTTGTGCCGTTCGTCGATAAGATCGCTGACCGCTTGGCCGACTTTATGATTCGCGATGATCGGCACTTGGAGATCGTGCCGGGAGAGAATGTCGAGTTTTTCGGAACCGTACGAATCGTCCGCCGTGGCACGTTGCACTTCGAGGTGGTCGCCCCAACAGCAGAGTTCGAGTCCTTGGTAGCCCCATTCGCTCGCCTTGGCGGCGAGCGTTTCGATGGGCAGATCGGCCCACGGTCCGGTGAAGAGAATGACTTGCCGGGGCATCGGTCACCGTGCAGAAAACCGAGTGCGATTTGCGGCGCACCCGGCGTGGGAACATTACACCGCGTCGTCGGTTGGCGTCGGCGGAGCGGGTGGCGTCACGACGGGTGCCGTCACGACCGATGCGGGTGCCGTCACTACCGGTGCGGGCGCAACGGAACTGACTGGCCCCTTGAAGCTCGTTGATGTTGGGATTGGTGCGGGTGCCGTCACCATTGGCAACGAGGTTGCGGTGGTTGGTGCGGTTGGCTTCGGTGGCGTTACCGGTGCCATCGGTGCTTGTGGCTCTTCGTCTTCGAGATAGACTTCGTCGATTTCGATCTCGTCGACTTTCTTCCGCATCAGCAGGTAGATCATCGTGACGGCGGTCCAGAAGAAGCTGTAGCTAAAGCCGAGCATCAGCATGAACGCGAGGCAGAGCCAGAATGTCACCATCGCCGCACCGACCTTGTTCGACACCGAATAGCTACTCATGTAGCGACCGGCTTCGACGGGGTTGGCATCGGTGTAATGCATCACCGTGCGGCCATCTTCGAGCGTGATCGGCTTCTTGACCTTGGCGATTTCGGTTCCGCGGAGGAACAGTTCCTGCCAGCCGAACGACTCCGGTGCATACGCGAACAGGTAATGCTGCTTCTGGTTCGTCGTCTCGCTGAGCGGGGCTTGCGTGATGGCCCACTTCCCGAGGTACACCATCAGCGACGCCACGAACACGACGAAGAACGTGACGGCGGCACCGTAAATGACGGCGACGAACGAATACCAAAGGTAATGCCACGGGGCCTGGAAGACATAGTTGTAGGATCGGCTGAGCGCGTCGAAGGTATCGCTGCCTTCGGCACTGAGCGTCGTGTACATCATCGGGTAGCCGATGAGGCCGATGAGCAAGATCGCCATGATCACGCCGCCGATTAACTGGAGCGGGAAGCCGATGCCGTAGATCAGGAATTCGCCGATCCACGGGATCAGGCCGATCATCGCAACGACTGCGAGGCCGATGACAATGATCGTGACGATGCCGAACGGAATCACAGGCGAAAGGAAGTACGCCAGGTAGCGGTTCATCACAAACTTGACCGCTTGCATGAACGAGATGCGGTCTTTGCCACTGAGTTGCACGACGGCGATTCGCGTAATGATTCCGCCGAAGAACGCCCAGGTTGCGAGGCTCCACAACACGACGAGGAACAAGTACAACCGCGTGGTGCTACTCGCATCAGAGTCGAGGAACTTGATGACCGGGATTAGCAATTTTGCGAGGGGTTCGACCAGCACGGGCACGGTCGACGAGACGAAATCGGAGACGGAGGCTTGGCGTTCGACGGAAGACCCGCCGAGCAGATCGGTGACGAAGAGATACGGGTTCGGCCCACGGTACTCGTACCAGGGCATCGTCCGGAGGCGTCCATCGGGGCCAGCAAGTCCGTTCAGGAGTTTCCAATTGGCGTGGTCGCGTTCGAAGCGTTTGTCGGCTTCGATCTGGAAGTCTTCGTTGGTGTAGTCGACACCGGCGGCTTTTTTCTTGTCTTTATAATCTTTGGCAATCGTGTCGGTTGTGTATTCCGACGTCGTGCGCACAGGTGCCGCGTAGTTGAAGATTCGCGAAAGTAAGTGCCAGCCTAGCGACATCACCAGGATGCCGATTGCGGCAATCAGCAGCTTACGTGGGTCGAGAGCGACCCCGAAACAACGGAAGATTTCCGTCCAGAGGTAGGGTTTCGTTCCCCCGTAGGCGGTTGCCTCATCACGCCCCTCGGCCATGCTCGCTCCTTGGTCTGACGCACGGATACCTTTGGCCGAACCAATATGGTTCGCCGCAATTCCACGTGGGGTATCGTAGTCAGAGACTCTGGCGCGGCAATCGGTCCCCCGAACTCTTAACAGGGTCGTCCCGTATCGGACCGGCACATACGTACCGGTCGTCGGACGGGAGCGACCCCAGGGGAACAGTGGGAACCTCTTCGTTTAGAAGAAGAACCCGACGCCGAAGTTCACACCCGACACGAACCGGTAAGCCCGTGTGGAATACGCGGGGTCGAGGGCACCGAAGTCGAAGGCGACCGGTTCCTTCATGTAGCGGGTGTTGAAGTAAGACTGGAACGTATACCCGGCACGCATCTGCACGCCTTCGATCGGGTACCACATCAGGTTGAAGTCCGCGTTGACGTTCGGAACGACGTTGAATTCGTTACGCGATCGCTTGGCCTGCGTCGTGTGGTCGCCGAGTTCGTACTTGACGCGTTCCTTGGTGATGCTCATCAGCGCGGAGCCGGTGAGGTCTAGGCCGAACGACAACCGCTTGCCGAGGTAAATCTCGTGGCCGCAACCGAGGTACGGGCCGTACATGCGTTGCGACAGCGTGTTCTTGTACTCGGCGGCGTACGAAGGAAACGCTCGGCCGATCAAGTCGATCGATACCGTACGCCAGTAGAATTGTTCTAAGAACCAGGCGTAACGAGCACCGGCCAAACCGTAGACTCGCGAGTATTCCGTTTGGAAAATCGGCACGCGAGCGCCCATTTCTCCTTGCGTGAAGCTTTGATTGAACTGGATGTCCATCACGCTCGCACCGTTCCAGATGCCGTAGAAGTTACCGGTGGTGAACGCCGGGTTCGTGTCGAAAGTCGTCTTCAGATCCGGGCCGGAGTAGTCCGGCGGGAAGTTGAAGACGGGCGACGTCAGGAAGGTATCCGAAAGGTCGGCACTTCCCCGGAAGAACGGCGGTACCAATGAGGCCCCCGCCGAGTACTTCTGTCGCGTCGTCTGCGTGAAGTTCGCATAGACGGCGACGCCGTTATCGAACTTGTATCCGAAGCCGATGTTGTAACCCGGCTGAAAGCTGCGACGACCGAACTGCTCGGTCGATAACGCAACGCGACCGCTACCGATCAGCGTTCCGGGTGCCCCCGTCAGTGCCCCAGTCGAATCCAGCAACCCGCGGACGGCGATATCCTGCTTGCCGAGTGCAAAGGTTTGCGTGAGGATCACGAACGAGGAGTTCACAAAGAACCCGTTCCCACTCGGGTTCCCCGTCGGTATCGGCGCGATGATTTCCGGCCGACCTGGTACGGAGTAGTCGTCGAACTGTGCCCGGGCTGTCACCGAGCTGGAGATTGCCACGGCAGTGACAAGTAACATTCTCCCGATCGAACTGTAACGCATGTGCCGCATCCCCCTGTATCTGCCCGAAAGCGACCTGTCCCCGCATCTGAGGTTCCCCAACCCCGATCCGGGACCGTCGCCATCCGGGCGCGTATTCCGTTCCCCAACGGCGCTTCGCACGAACGTGTCGCAAAGTTGGGCGGACGATAGCGGGGTCTACCACCCGGTCAATACCAGTCCGCCCACGAATCGCGCACCAAATGCCGCTTTTCGGATAGTTTTTCACCAACGCTGGAAAGGCAGACCCGTTCTGCTGGAACGGGCAGTTTCGGTGGTAGCGGTTGTTCGGCCACGTTGGGGCAAGCTCGGTCATCGTCGTGGCAGTTCAGGTAATTCCGGTTGACGACAGTCCGCGAACCGGAAATGATGTACCTTGATAATTGTGTGGCGGACAGCAAGAGTGATGGATCACGACGAATACGTTACGGATGATTCGGACTTCAAACTAAACTGATGGTCTTGCTTGACCCTATCCTCGTGAGGCTTCGCATGTTCAAAATTCTCGTTCGCAGTCTGTTCGTCTCGACGGTGGCATTATGCCTCGTGTCGATCGTCGTGCCGACCATCGGTAACCAAGTCAACGCTCAGGGCCGAACCCAGTACCCCGGTCAACTCCGTGGCACAAACCCAATCTATCCCGCGTTCCCAATCTTCACGCCGGACCCGAGCCGCCCGATTACGCCACTCTTCATGCAGTCGCTCCAACGGCCGAATCTGCGGCCGAACAACTTCCGGGGTGGCCAGAATCAGGGTCAAAACCAAGGCCAAAACCAGGGCGGTAACCAAGGTGGCGGCCAGCAAGGTGGCTTCGGCGGCGGTGGCCAGCAAGGTGGTGGCTTCGGCGGCGGCCAAGGCGGCGGCTTCGGCGGCGGCGGCCAAGGTGGATTCGGTGGCGGCCAAGGCGGCGGCGGCTTCGGCGGCCAAGGTGGTGGTGGCTTCGGTGGCCAGCAAGGCGGCGGTCAACAAGGCGGTCAGCAACTCAACATTCCTGCCTTCGGCTTCGGTGCCATCGGCGTTCGTTCG
>JANXNT010000839.1 GCA_025353985.1 Limnoglobus sp. | reverse complement strand
GCCGCCGCGGAAGTTCTGCGGCGCAGTATCACGAGCCAGGTGGCGGCGACTCGTTCGCCCAACTTCGGGTTTTTCACGACGACTTCCGGCATCTTCTCGCCCGCTTTCAGGACGGTAATCGTGCCGTCGTCGAGCATCGTGAAGTAAATGTTGCCATTCGCCGAGACGGACGAAGCATAATAGCGACCTGAAGCAACCACTCGTTCCTGAACGTAAATTTCGCTGCCCGTTTTCGTGTCGTACGCGGTCACGAGGCCGCCGTCTTTGACGAGCACGAGTTGGCCACCGATGACGATGCCGGACGGTACGTACGGCAAGCCTTTGGTCTGCTTCCAGAGGACGTGTGTTTTCGTGATGTCGCCTTTGCCGCCCGACTTGATCGCCATCGCGCTGTTCTTCCCCGCCGAAATGTACTTGAGCGACGCATCCCACTCAGCGCGGGTAATGAATCCGTCTTTGTCGGTGTCGTTGTTGTCGAAAAAGCCTTTCAGGAAGCTGTTTTCGGTTTCCTCGCGGCTCAACTTCCCATCTTTGTTCGCGTCGGCTTCGAGGAGCTTGTCGAAGGTCGGCATCTTGAATTCCTTGTCTTCCGCGTCGCCCGGCGACCACCCCGCGAAGAACAGCGTGTCGTCGACGACAATCGGGCTGGTGCAACATGCGGCGGGCATCCCGGCCACGCTCCAAACCTCGTCGCCCGTTTTCGCATCGTAGGAAATCATCCGCCCGTAACCGGCCGAAACGATTTGCTTATCCCAGACGATGGGCGTGCAATACGACGTCGGCGATTGGCGCTTTTTCTCCCACTTCAGCGAACCCGTTGCCGCGTCGATCACGACAATTTTTGGATCCTTCCTCTCATCGCGAACGAGCACGACGTTCCCATCGGCGAGGATCGGCGAAGTACCCGTTCCAAAGTCTGCGACGGTGACGGCCATCGGCATCTCGAACTTCCAGAGTTCCTTGCCGGAGAGGTCGTAACAAAACAAACCGGCCGATCCGAAGTACGACACGATCCGCGTACCATCGGTGACGGGCGTCGAAGCAGCGGGGCTGCCTTCGGTCTTGTGGTACGCTTCGATCTTGGCCGCGGGTGCCTCGGCTCGCCAGAGTTCTTTTCCGTCCGCTTCGTCGTAAGCGATCGTGTAGAGTTTGCCGCCATCGAATGCCGTGAGAACCACCTTGCCCGCGACTATGATCGGCGAAGAAAAGCCCGACGGGACTTTGACTTTCCACTTCACGTTCTTGTCGGGGCCAACCTCAGTCGGTGGTTTCTGCCCAGCCGCGATGCCGGTACCGCCAGGGCCGCGAAACTGATACCAACCCGCCGGTTTGTCTTCCGCAGAAGCGATGCCGGATGCAAACACCATCGCAAGAACGCAGATCGCAGGCTTCATGAGACGCCCCTCGTTGGAACCCGATTCGGAAGTCGATAATAGTTATACACAAGGCGCGTTTCGGGCCAGTGCCGTGGCACAGATACCGTTAGCTCGCTGACGGTTTACACGAATACCGGATCGTTTTGGAAAATGGAAAGCGAACTTGCATGAAAGCCCTACAACTCGAACGCCCCGGCTCGTTTCGGGTGATCGATGTGCCCGAACCGCCGACACCGAGCGCGGGTGATGCCGTCGTTCGCGTTCACCGTGTCGGGATTTGCGGCACCGATTATTCGGGTTTCCTCGGCAAGATGCCGTTCTTCAGCTACCCGCGAATTCCCGGTCACGAACTCGGTGTCGAAGTCGTCGCCATCGGCCCCGATGTGACGAACGTCAAGCTCGGCGACCGTTGCAGCATCGAGCCGTACATCAATTGTCAGAATTGTTATTCGTGCGTTCGCGGCCACACGAATTGCTGCATGAACCATCAAACGCTCGGCGTGCATTGCGATGGCGGGTTGCAACGTCTGTTCACGATCCCCGCACGCAAACTCCACGTATCCCGCACGCTCAGCTACGACCAACTTGCACTCGTCGAGACGCTTAGCATCGGTTGCCACGCGATCAATCGCGGGTACCCGAAGCCCGGCGAACATATCCTTATTATCGGTGCGGGTCCGATCGGCCTCAGCGCCGTCGAGTTCGCGAAATTGACCGGCGCGAAAACCATCGTGATGGACATCAACGAGCAACGCCTCCAGTTCGTTCGCGAAACGATGGGCGTGCCCGATACGATTCTCGTCATCGGCGATGGCAGCGAATTAAAACGAGTCGAAGAGATCACGGGCGGGAACTTCGCCGATGTCGTCATCGATGCGACGGGTAGCAACAAGTCAATGGCGAATGCTTACAATTTCGTTGCGTTCGCGGGCCGCTTGATCTTCGTCGGCATCACGAGCCAAGAGATCGCGTTCACGCAACCGCTAATGCATCGCCGCGAAATGACCTTCCTCGCAAGCCGGAATGCGCTCTCGGCGGACTTCATACGTATCATTCGCCTCATCGAAGACGGCACCATTAACACGAAGCCGTGGATTACGCACCAGAGCCATTTCGACGCGATGATTGACGTATTTCCGACCTGGATGAAGCCCGAATCGGGTGTGATTAAAGCCGTCGTTTCCATCGACTGAGGATCCGAAAATGAAGTCCGCCGTCACCGTGAGTTTGGTTTCTGAAGCGAAGGGCGGCCCGTTCGTGCTTTGGGACGATCTGGCGACCTCGTGCAAAACCGCGAAGGAACTCGGCTTCGATGCCATCGAGTTATTCGCCCCCGGCCCCGATACGACACCTGAGCTCCTAGCGATACTCAGCGACAACGGCCTGTCACTCGCCGCCGTCGGCACCGGTGCGGGCTGGGTGAAGTATGGGCTGACGCTCTCCGACGAAGACGCCAGCGTTCGGCGAAAGGCGTTCGATTTCGTGAAGTCGATGATCGAGTTCGGTGCGAAACATCACGCCCCGGCCATCATCGGCTCGATGCAAGGCCGATGGGGGATGGGGCACAGCCGCGAAGCCGCAACGGGGCATCTCGTGTGGTCGTTGCAAACGCTCGGCGAGTATGCGGGCCGATGCGGTACGAAGCTCATTTACGAGCCACTGAACCGCTACGAAACGAACTTCTGCAACCGCCTCGAACAAGGCATCGATCTGCTGAAAATGGCGAACGAACCACACGTGGTTCTACTCGCGGATCTGTTCCACATGAGCATCGAGGAAGTCGATATCGCGAAGGCAATCGAAGCGACCGCAGACAAGATCGGGCACGTACATATCGCCGATTCGAACCGTCGCCCCGCGGGTGGCGGCCACACGAACTTCAAGCGAATCGCGGCTGCACTGGAGAAGATCGGCTACGCCGGGTACATCTCCGCCGAGGCGTATCCATACCCCGACAGCCTCAGCGCCGCCACCGCCACAATCGCGGCGCACCGGAAGTTCTTTACGGCAGCAACTCCGAAACCGGAATGAGTATTGTCACGCCATCGAGCACGAGCGGCACCGTGGCATCCGCCGCGAAATCATTGCGAGTTTGGTACGTCGCCGATTGCGAATCGGTGTACACCTCGATCTGATTCTCGACGAGGTTGACGATCCAGTAGATTGGTATCCCCGCGGTGGCGTAGATTCGCAATTTATCGCGGCGATCGAATTGTAATGTCGAGTCCGATACTTCCATCGCGATGCCGAAATCGCTGACACCCGGATGTCGCAAATCGTACGTAGTGTCGTCGCCGCGAACGATTACCGCATCGGGTTCGGGTTCACTTTCATTCAGTGAAACGGGTAACTGAGAACGCAGAAACCAACCATCGGGCAGACGACGTGGCAAACGTGAAGCGAGTCGAGAGACGCCGCTAGAATGGGCGGGGTTTTGTGGCATTTTGTTGACCAAATACCCTTCGAGTAACTCGATCGCTTCCCCCTCGAAAAGCACGCCCGTGCGAATCATTTTGTGATACTGTTCGACCGTGAATTTTCGAAACCCCGCAAGAGGTTGAATCGCCATGGGTGCCGATAGCACAGTCGCGTTCATGTTCGGCTCCCTTCGACAATATGCACTAAGTATTCCAAACCCTCGCTAGCGCGTTGGGCTAACGGGATCGCCCGTTTTGTTAGCCCGACGCGTTAGCGAGGGAAACCCGCGAGAAACGATAACAATCTCGCGAAATATCTCGTCCGCCATCCTTATGCAGGATGGCGGACTTTTGCACATCTCGACTCACTACTTGCCGAGTACCGCTTGGGCGGCGGCAAGGCGTGCGACGGGCACGCGGAACGGCGAGCAGCTCACGTAATCGAGGCCGATGTTGTGGCAGAAAATCACGCTGGCGGGGTCGCCGCCGTGTTCGCCGCAGATGCCGATCTTCAGTTTCGGACGGGTCTTGCGACCGCGTTCGACGCCCATCTTCATGAGTTCGCCGACGCCATCCTGATCGATGGTTGCGAACGGGTCGGCGGCCAGAACGTCGGCACGCTTCGGGTCGGTGTACGCCGAGATGAACGGGCCGTAATCGTCGCGGCTCACGCCCAACGCGGTCTGCGTGAGGTCGTTCGTCCCGAAGCTGAAGAACTCGGCCGATTGCGCGATCTCGGCGGCCGCCACGCAGGCGCGTGGCAGTTCGATCATCGT
>JANXNT010000832.1 GCA_025353985.1 Limnoglobus sp. | reverse complement strand
ACTGAATCCCTCGCTTGCGCGTCGGGCTAACAAGAACGACTGTTGTGAGTTTGGGATCGGTTACTTTTTCCCGCTGGCGATGTCGGCTTCGAGTTTCGCCTTGAAGTCGGCCACTTTCAGGTTGACGACCTTGGTGCCGTTGACGGTTTCTTCGGGGCCGCCGTCTTTCGTCACTTTGCGGTAAGGAATCGCCGAGGTCGTCGATTTCGATTTGTCGCCCTTTGCCAAGGCGGCGAGAACTTCGACCGACTTGTACCCGTACATGAACGGGTCTTGCACAACAGTGCCGACAATCTCGCCCTTCGCGATCCCTTCGAGCGTCACGTAGTCTTCGTCGAAGCCGACGATCTTAACTTTGCCAACGACACCCTTGGCGCGGGCCGCTTGAAGGATCGCTTTCGGGTTGTACGCATACAACCCGACCATCACGATGTTCGGCGTGTCCTTGAGCTTCTCGATAACGTCCTTGGCGTTTTCCTGGGCCTTGTCTTCCTTGGTTTCGTCGATGAGCGGGGCGTTCGAATATAGCGTGAACTGGCCATATTTCGGGCCTTTTGCCCCTTTCTGGCCAGCGAGTTCATCGAGCACGCCACCAACGCGGTTCGCAGCATTGTCCGACGACATTGAGCCTATGAACATGACGAGTGTGCCACCGTTCGGCATCGATTCCTTGACCATCCGCCCGACCGCTTTGCCTGCTTCGTAATTATCGATGCCGATGTAACAGAGGCGTCCGCTATCGGGTGCGTCGTTGTCCATCGCGAGGAAATGCTTCTCGGCCGCGATCCGCTTGAGGTTCGGCGTCTGCTCTTTCGGGTCGATCACGCTGACGGCAATCCCTGTCACGCCGAGCTTTAACACGTCGTTGATCTTCTCGGTTTGATCGCTAACAGTGTTGCTGTTCGGCTGAATAAACACGACATCGACGCCGAAATCGGCACTGCCCTTCTTGGCACCCGCTTCGCAAATCGACCAAAACTCGGCAATGCAGTTCGTGATGATCGCCACTTTGGGTTTGCCCGAACCGGAGCTACAGCCGGGGGCCATACCAACGACCAACGCGGCGAGGGAAAGAGCGCACAATCGGAGTCCGAATCGCATCAGGCACCCGCTTTCGTAACGGAGAGAATTACTGAGGGTTGTGGATATACATCTATTCCGGCGTGCGCTACGGTCAACCACCGTACGCAGATATATCGCCAACAATTGTTGGATGAATTAGCGAAGTGAGTGCGAATCGGCGAGTCTGACAATTAGTTCGACCACGTCGGTTTCGTGCCTTTGCCACCGAGTTGACGGGAAATTTCGCGGTCTTTGTTTGCGGATTTCAACAGCGGTTCGACAGAACCAAGTGCGGATACGTCGAAGCCCGTCGTCTTCAGTAAATCGGAGGCAATCTGTTGCGAATCGGTCGTCAGCGAGTGCATGCGGTCGGCTGCTTTCTTCGGGTAACGCTTCTCGATCATCGCGAGTTCCGCGAGGCGAAACTGATCGGCAGGGATGCCGTTCATCTCGGAGCTATTCGGCACAGAGATGTTGGGTAGCGGATCGGGGTAACCCATGCGGATCGCGTTGCGGTGTTC
>JANXNT010000829.1 GCA_025353985.1 Limnoglobus sp. | reverse complement strand
CACGAGCGTACCGCCCGGCATCGGCTGCCCGTCGCGCTTCACTAACTCCGGTTTGTAGTCGAACGTATCGAGGTGGCTGATCGCCCCCGAACAGAAAACCATGAGCACGCGCGTCGCCTTCGCGGGGAAGTGTGGCTTGCGCGGCGCGAACGGCTTCGATGGGTCGATAGTGGGCCGCAGCGGCGTGCTTCCGGTGGCATCGTTCGCGAGAAGTGCGGCCAGTGCCACGCCCGCCAACCCCGTGCCGCCGTGTTGTAAAAACGCGCGACGATCGAGGAGATTTCGCCCCGCATGCGACAAATATGCGTTCACGTTTCGGCTCCGGATTATCGAATGAAGGCGAATTCGTTCGCGTTAAATAGTGCCCGACAAAACGCGGGCCGGCCGTGCGATTGAATCAGTGACAGTGCGGCGTCAGTCTCGGGTTTCGTCGGCGCGCGGCCAAATGCGAGCGCGAACGCGAGTGCCACCCGTGCGGGTTCGTCGGCGTGTTGTTTCTTCAGACGATCTGCGAAAAATGCAGATTGTTGCAGCACAAATGGGCTGTTTAACAAGTTCAAAGCCTGCAACGGCGTCGTCGATTGCGAGCGTTTCGGCGCGATCTGTCCACCATCGGGGCAGTCGAACGCACCGAAGGTATCGTCGAGTTGCATTCGCGGTTTGATCTGGTAAATCATGCGTCGAAACGTCTCCGGCCCGAACTCGCTTTTCGGCGTGTAGACGCGCACGTAGTTACTATCCGGTTGAAACAAGTCGAAGCCGGGACCGTACATTTTCGCATCGAGTTTCCCGCTGACGGCGAGGATGCTATCGCGCAGGCTCTCCGCTTCGAGGCGTTGCGGCGGGTACCGCCAGAGCAGCCGCGACTGTGCATCCTTCGCGATACCTTCGGCGCGATTCGCCGATTGTTGGCGGTATGTTGCCGATTTCACGATGGCGCGGTGGATCGCTTTCAACGACCATTTTTGGCTAACGAGTTCGGTCGCCAGCCAGTCGAGCAGTTCCGGGTGCGAGGGCGAACTCCCGTTGATTCCGAAGTCGCTCGACGTATCGACGAGGCCGGTGCCGAAGTGATGCTGCCAGATGCGGTTGACGATCACGCGCGCTGTCAGTGGGTTGTCAGCGGCGACGATCCAATTCGCGAATGCGGCCCGGCGTTCGCTATCGGTGGCGACTTCGGGTATGGCGAAACCGTTTGCAAATGTCGCCAAAACTCCGGGCGCGACTTTCTCTTTTGGCGTCGTCACGTCGCCGCGATGCAGGCGGAATGTCTCTTCGGGTGTGCCGAACTGACCGCAGTATGCGAGCGTTGCGCCGGTGCCACGTTCGCGGTCGTCCGATGATGCGACGGGTTGCCACGCTTTGCCGTCGATTGAAATTTCGACGAGGTAATCGTTTGCGATGCGGTCGAAGAATTGCGGCGGGTTCGTGCGGTCGCGGCTCCAGACGACGCGATCGATCCGTTCGATTTTCGCGAACTCGATGACGACCCAACCTTTGCCCGTTTCGTTGGAAATCCAGCTAAAACTGTTGCCGTACTTCGCGTCGTGGATGTTCGACAATTGGTGAATGGGGTTGCCGGTCATCGAGCCGGACGCTTTCGCTTTCGCGCCTTCGCTGGCGAGTGCGACGTTCTTCGGGTTCGCGCCGACGGTGTACGCTTCGAGTTCGTCGATGCACGGTTGTAGGTCGGTCGTTTTGCGAATCGTGAAGCGAATCGCCTTCGCGTCGGTGGGTGCGAAGCGGTCGGTATTTTTGCCTGTCGATACGGCTTTGCGCAATTGTTTCGGCAGGGGTTTGCCGGGTATCGTGGCCAGTGTCGCGACATCGTCGGCGGCAGTGTGGAGTGTGTCGATTGCGCTTTCGCCGTGCTTGACGCCGGCGAATACGGCCTTGATTGCGTAATAATCAGTTTGCGAAATCGGGTCGAACTTGTGTGCGTGGCACCGCGCACAACCGACCGTCAAT
>JANXNT010000826.1 GCA_025353985.1 Limnoglobus sp. | reverse complement strand
CCGTTGCGGCCTTGCCGACGCCCTCCGCACCGGCGGTGCAGTGGAAGCCGCGATGGCAAGCGATGAGTGCGATCGCGCCGCCGAACAGCATCGATTTTGCCAACCCGATAAAGACATCCCAGAGGCCGACGTAGGCGCGGGTATGTTCCCAATAATGGTACGCATCGATGCCGTAAACCTTGAGGCAGATGAACGAACTGCCGAGCAACCCCATGATGTCCGCGAAGATGGTCAGGATCGGGATCACCATCACCGCCGCGAGGAATCGTGTGGAAACGAGATAGCGAACGGGGTCGACGCCAAGGCAAGTGAGGGCATCGATTTGCTCGGTGACGCGCATCGTTCCGAGTTGTGCGGCCATCGCGCTACCGACGCGCCCGGCGAGCATTACGGCGGTCAGAACGGGGCCGAGTTCGCGCACGACCGACATATGGATCACTGCACCGAGGGAGGTTTCCAGGCCGATCTGGTGAAATTCGCCATACGCTTGTACGGCCAGCACCATGCCGATGAACGTCCCCGTAATCGCAACGACGCCGATACTGCCTGCGCCGATATTCGAGCACGCAACCAGAAGTTCCTGGAACTTCATGTGCCTCGTAAATATCCCCGTGACGGCGTGCCACGCGAACAGCGTCCAGTCGCCGAGCGCGATCATATTATCGGCGAGCGTGGTCGAGACAGACCACGGCGGCTGCACTTCGTCGACGGTAACATTCTCCATCGCGACGTTCCTATTGGTACCGAATCGGACACATCGTTAAAATCGTCGCAACGCGCGAACGGATCGTTGCCCGATCCGGGTTGTAACACCGAATCGACGACGTTGACGACTGCGTAGCCATCACAATTAGAAAAACAGGACTTTCGCGATCGAAAAGAAGATGACGATACCGGAGACATCGCTGAGCGTCGCGATGAACGGGCTGGACATCAGCGCCGGATCGCCGCCACGCCATTTGATGAACAACGGCAACATCGAGCCAATTAGCGTGCCCCACAGGCAGATGCACACGACGGACAAACTCGCGGTGACCGCGAGCGGTTTGACATATTCGAGCGGCACGCCGGGGCTGTAAAGGTACGTTCGCACGAGCGCGAACAGGCCGAGCGCCACGGCGAGTGCCATACCCATCAAGACTTCGCGACGTAGCACGTGAAACCAGTCGCTAACCTTCACTTGCCCGAGTGAAAGCGAACGCGTAATCAGCGTCGCCGCTTGCGAACCGGCATTACCGCCGACGGAGTTGCAGAGCGGGATGAAGAACGTGAGGAACACCAGCGTGGCCATTTGATCTTGGTAGTGTTCCATCGCGTTGATCGTCAGCGTTTGCATGATGAACAGCAGCGCGAGCCACTTACCGCGACCGATCCACACCGTCAAGAACGGGGCCTCGATGTAGTTGCCTTCGATGGGACTGACACCGGCTTGTCGCTGGAGATCTTCGGTCGCTTCTTCGGTGAGTATATCGATGACGTCGTCGTGCGTAACGATGCCGAGCATTCCGCCATGTTCGTCGACGACGGGCACCGCGATGAAGTCATATCTTGCCAGCAATTGCCCCGCCTTCGCGGATTCATCGGTGAAATTCAGCGATACCACTTCTTCGCTCATCAAATCACGAACGACGGCATGACGCGGAGCAAGGATCAAATCGCGGAGCGAAATGACGCCGAGAAGCCGCCGCGGTGCGAGTGAAACCTCGGCCCGTTTCTTCGCTTCATCGAGAACGTAAATGTAATAAATCGTTTCGCGGTCGGGTGCCTGTTGGCGGAGTTGATCGATCGCTTCGACGGCGGTCATGCCGGGCGGCAGCCAGGCGTAATCGGTCGTCATCAGAGCGCCGACGGTGTTTTCTTGCAACTCGACGAGCGTCGCAATATCTTTGCGGTCGGCATCATCGACCAATCGAAGTAACGATTCGCGAACCTTCGTCGGCACCCGGCGAAGTAGCTCCACGCGGTCGTCGTGCGACATTTTGCCGATCAATTTCCCGAACTGCGGGCGTGCGGCTTCGATCATCAAAATTTGGCGCGGTAACGGCAGATATTCGAAGATCGCCGCTTGTATGCGGATGTCGGCAGGGGTGATGATCGACCAGATTTCTTCCTGCGTGAATTCGTCGAGTGCCGCAACGATCGTGGCGGGGTGAAGTTCCTCGCAAAGCGAACGCAGCCCGGCCGTATCCTCGTCGGCAAGCATCAAGCGAATTTCGGGGCCGAAGAGCGGATCGGGCATGTGCCCCCCGTCCTAAATGGTTGTTGTCTGAGGTATCGTAACATTGTCGATCAGCCGCGTTTTGCCGACATAGATGGCAACCGCGATTAGCGCCGGTCGGTCGATCTGCGTTATCGGTGTCATCGTTTCATCGTCCACAATCGCCGCGTAATCCAATCGCGATTCGGGAATCGTTTCGAGCATTCCGCGTAACGCCGATTCTAGACGCGCGACATCGCGTTCGCCGTGCAATGCCCGATCGCGTACCTCGCACAATACGCGATAAATTTCCGGTGCCCGACTGCGTTCGATTGGTGTGAGATAGCGGTTCCGCGAACTCATCGCCAGCCCGTCGCGTTCGCGGATCGTCGGGGCGATCATCAACTGCACCGGCACGTTCAGGTCGAGGATCATTCTGCGAATGATCCGTGCCTGCTGGGCATCCTTCGCTCCGAACACCGCCACATCGGGTTGCACGATCTGAAACAGCTTCATGACAATCGTACAAACGCCGCGAAAGTGCCCCGGTCGCGATGGGCCGCACAAATGTTCGCCGAGTGTGCCGACATCGACGAACGCGAACGCATTCGGCGGGTACATCTCTTCCGCAGTCGGTGCAAAAATCAAATCGGCACCGGCGGCCGCACACGTTTCGCAGTCGGCTTCGAGGGTACGCGGGTACTTCGTGAAATCCTCGTTCGGGCCGAACTGCGTTGGGTTCACGAAGATCGTCGTCACGACGAAATCGCTCACCGCTTTCGCTGAACGAATCAACGAGGCATGGCCTTCGTGGAGCGCCCCCATCGTCGGTACGCAACCGATTCGCAACCCGGATGTTCGCGCGGCCGCAACGGCCTTTCGCACCGCAAGAATGCTGTTCGCGACCGGTATCGCACTCATGGGCGGCCTGCTTCCAAAGTCATTTTCAGGTACGCACGCGGTTCGGGCGTGTGTAACCCGAGTTCGTTCGCAACGGCGGCAACGAGTGCCGCAGCAGCTGTTGCGTCGGCTTCCTCTGCCACGACTTCGATTTCGACGAACCGGCCGACATTATCGACTTCGTCGAAGCAGATATTCACTGTGAACTGGTCCCGCAAGAACGAGTAAATCGCGCGATTCTTGCCGACGATGGCCACGGGGCGGTATCCGAGTGCGAGGATCCAGTCGACCGCATCTTGCTCGCTCGACTCATGCACTGCGAGCGGGAGTTCGATCTCCTTACGCGTCTTGATCGGCCCGCTCCGCTTCGGCCCTTTATAAGTCAGAATCGACTGACTGCCGATGGTTCGCAGCCGAAGCACTTCGTCGGTTTGGGCGAAATCGCGGTCGGGTGCGTTGAAGTACCGATCCGTCTCGCGATGGTTCGCGGTCACAATCGCTCCCCAGTTCTTCAAGGTGAGGAGCATATCCGCCCAATTGTCCGTGCGAAATTTCTGTTCGATTTCGAGCAATTCGATCTCCTACCAATGCAGTCGTCGCCCCGTGGGTAGAATAGTTTACGGATGGCGATTGGAAATGAACGCGAGTCATAAAAGTGAGGGACGCTGTGCCGCAGTTACACCCGGTATGCAAAGTCGGCGAGATTCCGCTCGGTGAATCGATCGTGGTGACGTTGAACAAAAAAGAGGTGGCCGTGTTCCACGACGATGGAAAATTTTACGCCATCGACGACATGTGCCCGCATGCGGGGGCATCGCTTTCCGGTGGGCACGTCGAAAACGGCACCGTGACTTGCCCGTGGCACGCCTGGTGCTTTCGCCTGACCGATGGCGCGCGGATTAACAGCCCGAAAGTGAAAACCGCTTGTTACAGTGTCGAAATCATCGGCGATGTCCTGCATGTGGCCGTGCCCGATAAACCGGAGTGAGCGATGCCCCGTACGATTCGCGTTGTTG
>JANXNT010000818.1 GCA_025353985.1 Limnoglobus sp. | reverse complement strand
TTTTCGCCGGTGTTAATCAACTCATGGCGCAGGTCGAGGAAGAGGTGCTTCCCCTCGGATGCACTCGCGATGCTCAGGGTCTTTTTGTAGTGGTAAGCGTAGCCGGACTTCGTGCGGATCGTGTGCCGAAACTCGATGCTCGCCGATTCGCCAGGCAATCCCGTCACCTTCGAGACTCGCCACGTTCCGGTGTTTGCGATTTTGTAATTGTGGAAGAACCGGTACTTCTCTTCTTTCGGTTTCTCCAGTTCGCCGATGCCAATTTTGAGGAACGTTTCACCGACGGCGGCCTCTGCGTAACCGAGTGGGGCCTCCATGCCGAACTCTTCGCATGGCCCCGTAATGTCGTCGTTGTTCGCGGGGTTGTGCGAATCTTTCCACGGGCCGAACAGCGTGTTTTCGCCGATCTTCAGGTTCGTAATCACTCCCGCCCAATCGAATCGCGAGCCGCGATAGTAGCCCGTTTTCGCATCGGGTGGGTAAACCGTCAGTTCCGCGCCATCAACCTTGAGCAGAACCGCCGGGTAGTCCGCCGCCGACAATGGCACAGCCAACGCGACGAGTATCAGCGATGCGATGCGGAACATACGATCTCCAGGAATGACTTACCCGCCGATAGTGTGCATCGTTCGTAGCGGTTTCACGAACTTTGCCGTGTTGATTTCGTGGCCTTCCCACTTCTCGGCGACGCTGTCGATGAGTGCATTCCGCAGTGCAACGGTGTCGGGAATCGGCCGACGCAACATCGGCTTCACGTCGGTTTCGTTCAGCGCGAATAGGCAGTTTCGCAGTTTGCCGTCGGCTGTAATGCGGATGCGATTGCAACTTCGGCAGAACGGCCGCGATAGCGACGCGATGATTCCGACGCGGCCCTTGCCGTCGGCATAGTCGAAGTCCATCGCCGGGGCACGCGGGTCGTAATCGGGCGACGGAGAGAGCGGGGCGACATCGCGCTCCAGCCATTCCAGTAACTCGTGTGCATACACGACCTTTTCACGTTCCCACGACTCGGCACCGATCGGCATATATTCGATGAAGCGCAACTCGAAGCCATATTTGCGGCAAAACTGTGCGAGCGGGACCGCGTCGTGTTCGATGAAGCCACGGATCGCGACCGCGTTCACCTTGATCGGCCCAAACCCCACCGCCTTGGCCGCGAGTAACCCGGCAATCACCTTCTCGACGCCATCGCGACGGGTCAGTTCGCGGAATCGACCGGGGTCGAGTGTATCGAGCGACACGTTCAATCGCCGCAAACCCGCCGCGAAGAGGGATTCCGCCTGATCCGCAAGCAACAAGCCGTTGGTCGTCAGCCCGATATCGGTAATGCCCGGTATCGGTGTCAACATGCGCACGAGATTGTCGAGGCCCTTTCGCATCAACGGTTCGCCGCCGGTGAGGCGGATTTTATTCACGCCAAGCGGTGCCGCCACGCGCACGAACTGCGCGATTTCTTCGAACGTCAGCAGTTCGCCGCGATCGACGAACGTGACATCTTCGGGCATGCAGTAGGTGCAGCGCAGATTGCAGCGGTCCGTCACACTGATGCGAAGGTTGTTGTGAATTCGGCCGAATCGGTCGACGAGGTTCTCGATCATGGGCGGTTATTTTACGCTGGCGGACAAGGGCAACAGGCAGCCTTCCCCGCTCAGGTGGCGATCGTCGTTCCAGAGCATGATAGCCGGTTCGTCGAGTTTTCCGTGGTCGAACGACAGCACGCTGATCGACGATGTGCCGAGCAACAAGTGTGCGGCAAACGAGACATCCGCCCCGACCCAGCGCGATGCGAGCACTCGCAGGTAATGCCCGTGCGCGAACACCAGCACGTTGCCGGTCATCGCTTTTAGGCGTGCTACGACACGATCCGCACGCGCGGCGACTTGTGCACCGGTTTCGCCGTTCGGTGCGCCATCGGCGAGCAACTGCCAGCCGGGATGGAGTTTGCGAATATCGACGGTCTTTTTGCCTTCGTAGTCACCGTAATCCCACTCCATGAGGTCCGCATCGATCGTTGCCGTGAAGCCAGCCAGTTCGCTCGTCCGCTTCGCGCGTTGGAGCGGACTCGTGATGATATTCGTGAAACTCAGGTGTGCCAAACGACGCCCGATGAGCTTCGCGTCGTCTTCGCCATCGGGTGTCAGTGGGATGTCCGTGCGGCCCGTGTGCTGGCCGGTTTTGGTCCACTCGGTTTCGCCGTGGCGGGCAAGATAGACCTTCGGCAAATTCGATGGCGTTGCAGACATGGCAGTTAGCTCGCGTGGGTTTCGGTGGGGTGAATCCAGTCGCTGGTTCCGTCCGGCGCGTTGTCTTTTTTCCAGATCGGCACGATCGCTTTGACGCGGTCGATGGCATACCGGCACGCGGCGAACGATTGGTCGCGGTGCGGGCAACTGACCGCGATGGCCACGCTGATATCGTTCACGTGAAGGCGGCCCAAACGGTGAACGATCGCCACACCGCCTACGGGCCATTGTTGCCGGACTTCGGCTTCGACCGCGGCAAGCTGTTTCTCCGCCATCGGCGCGTACGCTTCGTAGTCGAGGTGCGTCGTGACGACATCGCCCGTGAGATCGCGAACGGTGCCGAGGAACAGCGTTACCGCACCGCAATGCGGATCGCGCACCGATTCCGTGAGAGCCGTGTAGTCGATGGCATCCGTCGTCAGCGAGATCATAAATGTATTGTGGGCGTGGACGCATAAGTATCAAGAGCGCGTCGATTCTGGTTCGTTCGCCGTGCGTCGCTTATATTATTGGCATGAACCCCATCATCTTCGCGTTGCGCCACCCGTACACCGTCATGGTGGGCGTCCTCGCTGTCGTCGTCGGTAGCTTCCTCGCGATGTCGCGCGCGAAGGTGGACATTTTCCCGAACCTGAACCAACCGGTGATCTACATCTGCCAGCCGTACGGTGGGATGAGTCCGCAACAGATGGAAGGCTTGCTGACGAATTATTACGAATTTCACCTGCTTTACGTGTCGGGCATCGAGCATGTCGAATCGAAAAACATCCAGAGTATGACGCTGATCAAAGTCGTGTTCCACCCCGGCACCGACATGGCGCAGGCGCTCGCCGAGGTGGTGGCCGCAGTCAATCGCTCGCGATTTATGATGCCGCCGGGTACGGTTCCGCCGTTCGTCACTCGGCACGATGTCGGCAGTGCGTCGATCGGTTACCTCGTGCTTTCGAGCGATAAACTTGCGATCAAAGACATCCAGGATATCGCCACGCTGAAAGTGCGGCCGATGTTTGCGAACATCGACGGCATCTCGACACCGCCTGCATTCGGTGGCAATCAACGCGCGATCGTCATTAGCGTGCGTGCGGATGATGTGCGGAAACAAGGCGTCACGCTCGAACAGATTACCGAGGCCGTCGGGGCGGGGAATGCCGTGTCGCCGACGGGGAACATCCGCATCGATGACCGCAACTTCCTCGTCAATTCGAACGTCATGGTTGCGGCGAATCCGCAGGTCGAACTCGGCAAAATCCCCGTGAAGCTCGGCCCGAATCCGGTGTTCCTCAAGGACGTCGCCGACATCACCGATGGCTCGGATATCACCACTGGCTACGTGCTCGTCAATGGGCGGCGCTCTGTGTACATGCTCGTCACGAAGCGATCCAACGCCTCGACGATTGACGTCGTCAATTTGTTGAAAGCGGCGCTACCCAACATGCGCAAAAATGCACCGGGTATCGACATCGATTTCGCGTTCGATCAATCGCCGATCGTCATCGATGCGATGCGCGGCGTGGGCATCGAAGGGCTGATCGGTGCGGCACTGACCGGGCTGATGGTGCTGATCTTTTTGCGCGATTGGCGTTCGGTTATCGTCGTCGTGTTGAACATCCCATTCGCGTTACTCGCTGCCGTCCTCGGCCTCTGGCTCGGCGGGCAGACGATCAACCTCATGACACTCGGCGGGCTGGCACTCGCCGTGGGCATCCTCGTCGATGAAGCGACGGTGGAAGTCGAAAATATTCATTCGCAAATGTTGCACACGCCGAGCATCGCACGTGCGGTCCGGCGGGGCAACCAAGAGACGGCAGTGCCGCGATTGCTGGCGATGTTGTGCATCCTTGCGGTGTTCGTGCCGTCGTTCTTCATGGAAGGCGCGGCCCGCGAACTGTTCGTGCCACTGTCGATGTCCGTCGGCCTTGCGATGGTCGCATCGTACTTTCTTTCCAGCACATTCGTCCCCGTACTCAGCGTTTGGTTACTCAAAGGCGAACACCACGAAGTCGCCCACGCACCGACTTTATTTGCGCGAATGTACGCGGGAACATTGTCGCGATTGGTCGCTTTGAGATGGCCGCTCGTACTCGCGTATTTGGTCGGCGTGTCGGTCGTGGCAACGCTACTTTATATGCAACTCGGCACCGCGATTTTCCCCCCGTCGGATGCGGGGCAGTTCCAGTTGCGGATGATGGCCCCGACCGGCACGCGGATCGAACGCACCGAAGAACTCGCACGGGAAACGATCGCCGCCATCGAAGACGAAGCGGGCGCAGGCAACGTGAAAATGACCGTCGGTTACGTCGGCATGTTCCCGACGAACTACCCGATTCAGGCCGTCCACCAATGGACGAGCGGGCCGGAGGAAATGCTGCTGAAGGTATCGCTCCGCGAAGGTTCGGGTATCCGCATTGAGGAATTTCAAACGAAACTCCGCGAACGATTACCCGACCGGTTGAAGGCGTGGCTCACCAAAACATGGCAAGACGAAGGCGTGCCCTCCGAACAAATCGCGAAGCGAGCGAGCACGTTGCGATTGTCGTTCGAGCCGGGCGACCTCATCAGCGAAGTGATGAGCTTCGGCTCGTCGAGCGTTGTCGAAGTGCAAGTCAGCGGCAACAAAATGGTCGACACGCTGGCACACGCGAAACTCGTTTACGAGAAGCTCAAATCGATACCCGAACTGCGAGACTTGCAGTACGGCCAGGCTCAAGATTACCCAACGATCGACATTCAAATCGACCGCGAGAAAGCGGCGACGATGGGCATCACCGCAAAGGCGATCGGCGGGGCGCTGATACCCGCCACTGCGTCGAGCCGGTATATGTCGCCGATCTATTGGCGCGACCCGGCGAACGGGCAGGCGTACATCGTGCAGGTGCAGATTCCGCCACCGCAGATGAACTCGATTTCCGAACTCGGCAACATCCCCGTGCGAAGTTCTTGGCACTCGGAATCGGGTGGCAACGGCTACTCGCAAAGCGTCGCGATGAACGGCGGCGCGGTCGCGGGTTCGGTGCTCCTACGCGATGTCGTGCGCGAGATTCGCGAGACGACGACGCCTGGCCGCATCGATCGTTACAACATGCGGCGTCTCATTGGCATCACCGCGAACGTCGGCACGCACGACATCGGCAAAGTCTCGCGGGCCGTTAAGGAAGCACTCGCATCGGTCGGCGATCCACCGACCGGCGTCCACGTCGATTTACGCGGGCAACTGATCGCAC
>JANXNT010000719.1 GCA_025353985.1 Limnoglobus sp. | reverse complement strand
ATTCACCGGTGGCGTGTACCTTTCGTCGGGCGATGTCAACGGTGACGGTGCTCCCGAATTGCTCGTTACGCCCGATCAAGGTGGTGGCCCCCGCGTACGGGTGTTCAACGGCGTCGGTTTCTCGGTCCTCGCGGACTTCTTCGGTATCAACGACGTGAACTTCCGTGGCGGTGCTCGCTCGGCGGTCGGCGACGTCAATGGCGATGGCATCGGCGATGTCGTCGTGGCGGCCGGGTTCGGCGGCGGACCCCGTGTGGCCACATACGACGGCAAGACGATTGCGACCAGCACGCCGACGACGCTGTTCAACGATTTCTTCGTCTTCGAGCAAACGCTGCGTAACGGCGTGTTCATCTCGGCAGGCGATATCAACGGCGACGGCAAGGCGGACATCATCGCAGGTGGCGGCCCCGGTGGCGGCCCACGTGTGTTCGCGCTGTCCGGTGCCGACCTCGTCGCATCGAACAAGCAAACGACCGTCGCGAACTTCTTCGCAGGCGACCCCGCCAGCCGCGGCGGCGTTCGCGTTGTGGCTAAGAACCTCGACGGCGATGCGAAGTCTGACCTGATCGTCGGTTCCGGTACCGGCAACGGTAGCCGCGTCCGCGGTTACCTCGGCACGAACCTAATCAACCCCACCCCCGCCGAGTTGTTCGCCATCGACACGATCGCGAGTTCCAACGGCGTCTACGTCGGGTAAGTGTTTTGCAGAGTGAAAGGGCACCCCCGGCCCAAAACCGGGGGTGTTTAACACACGTCTCTCCACTTTTGGCAGCGGAGTTCCTTATGGGTAATGCGGACGACCAGATTATTCGGCTTCTGACAGAGATGCGAGACGCCCAACGGGAAGAGATGGCGTATCGCCGCAAGGCAGTGGATGAATCACTCGCACTCGCAAATCGGGGCGTGAGAATGCAGCGGATTGGCCTGCTGATCGTGGTTGCGATGGTTGTCGTGGGTGCCGCCTGGCTTGCGATATTGCCTGTTTTGAAATGATGCTCCGAAACGGGAAGGGCCAACGATGACGGACACGCACGACCTCGCACGATTCGTAAAAGCGCAAGACGGCGATTACGAACAAGCGCTTTCGGAAGTCCGCAACGGCCGCAATCTCACGCACTGGATGTGGTACATTTTCCCGCAATTCGACGGGCTGGGGTTCAGTTCGACTTCGAAACAGTTTGCAATCAAAAACCTTGTGGAAGCAAAAGCGTACCTTCAGCACCCCGTCTTGGGGCCGCGACTGGTGGAGTGCGTCGAAGCGGTAATTGGCATCGAAGGTTTGTCCGTGACGACGATCTTCGGCACGCCGGACGACATCAAGCTACGGTCGTGTGCGACGTTATTCGCAAGCGTTTCGCCACCGGGATCGGTGTTCGCGCAATTGCTCGACAAGTATTTCGTATTTCGAGGGCGAAGGCGACGACAAGACGCTACGCCTCATCGGTACCGCACGCAGGTAAATGTAAGATGCAAGCCAGTACACATTGCCCCTTCCTTTGTGTTTTTGTGCTCGATAGTCTTTGACAAAATGTAACCGTTCACGGGGTCAAATGACGATTTTTAAGGACTTTTTGCGTATCTGTTGCTGAAAATCGGTCCAAAACCGACCTTTTAAGGCAATCTCAGTCAAAAACAGCCTTGGATTTCAAGCGTTTTACCCCGTGAACGGT
>JANXNT010000670.1 GCA_025353985.1 Limnoglobus sp. | reverse complement strand
GCCCCGCGATGCTGACATACGTACTGAGGTTCGGCGCTTTGGTGCCGATGGCTTCCTTAATGACTTGCACGATCACTTCTTGACCGCGTTTGAACACCTTTTCGATAGGCAAACGTGGCAAACCGCGATCCCGTGCGGGCCGTCCACCGCCGCCACCCGAAGCCGCCGGTGCGGAACTCGGGCGACGGGTACGATCCGCATTGCGGTCGCCGCCGCGGTCGTTGTTCCGGTCCGCACCACGATCCGCATTGCGTTCGCCGCCACGGTCATTCCGTTCGCCGCCACGATCCGGTCGCGGCCGTTCGCGATCCCCGCGCCCGCCACGGTCGCCGCCACGGCCCCGGTCGCGATCACCACCCCGGCCACCGCCGCCACTTCCGCCGCGACGGTCGTTCTTGCGGTCGTCACTTCCGCGATATTCGCCGTCGGCGTCGTCGTTGAAGCCGCGACCGATCACCGATTCCGGCAGGTCGAGTTCGGGCGTCGTTTCTTCGGAGAAAGCGGCACCATCGGGGGTTTCGTCGACGACTTCAAAGCCATCGCCTTCGTTGTCATTCTCTTGCGATTGGCCAGCGAACCGGTCGTTCGGTGCATCGGGGTCGAAGTCGATGCCACCACCGAAGAACGAACTGATTTCCGGTTCGTCTTGGTCGTCGGGTGACGTACGACGTTCGGCCCCGCTCATAAACTGGGTTTTGTCGTCGGCCGGCTCATCGCCTTCGGGCTTCTTCTTGGTCGTTCGGCGAGTTTTTGCCTTTGTTTTTGTAACCGCTTCTTCGGCTTCCACCGCTGGCTCATCGGCCTTGGGTTTGGCACGAGTACGACCGCGTGGCTTCACTGGCGCGGCTTCGGGAATCTCTTCCGCAACTACGGCTGCCACCACTGGCGTGGCGACTTGTAGGTCGATCACTTCGACCGCATCATCGTCGAGCAGACCGGCACCGAAACCATCGTCGAAGTATTCTTCCTTCGGCGTGGGAATGGTTGCCACTTCGCGAACGACAGCCACCGGTTTGGGTGCCTCAACGGGCGGTACGATCGGCGTGCGAGGCGCTGGCGTGGGAATTATCTCGGTCGCATCTTCATCGATCAAGCCGACGCCAAAACCGTCGTCGTCGTTCCACGCTTCGGGTTCCTCGGCTTTTGCGAACGCGACGGCTGGTAACGGCGGCGGGGCATCGAAAGACACGGCGACCGGCATTGGTCGCGGCTCGATCCGGGCTGGCGGGGCGGTCACACGATCTGGCTCGCGGTCGCGGGTTGGCTTATTTTCGCGGCCACCAGAGTTCTGTCGTGTTGGCGAACGATCGACGCCGTACGCTTCGTTGTCTTCGGCTTCGATCCGTGCGAGAACATCCTTCGGCAGCAGGTGCTTGTAGTAAACGGGATCGACGTCGGAGACGTGCAAGAAGCCGTTGCGCCCGATGCCGAAATCGACGAACGCCGCCTGGATGTTCGGCTCGATGTTGACGATCTTGCCCTTATAGATGTTGCCGACGTAACTTTCTTGGCTGGATCGCTCGACGTAAAGTTCTTCGAGAATCCCATCTTCTACAATCGCGATTCGGCACTCCTCAGCCTGGTTCGCGTTAATCAGCATTTCTTTTTTCATTCGGTCCTCAAAATTTGCTGCAACACACTCGTGCGTGTCGCCTGTGTAATGTGCGTTCGGCGAACGTCGCCGATCGCGTGTCTTCATTCGACGACGGGGCCATTGGGGGAGAGTCCCCATGTGGCCGTTGTCGCCGGTGCTTCGTCGTCGACAGGTCGATGTCCTGCCGGTGTATGGAGGGGCATCGTTTCCGCTGGCGTGGTCGGCGGGCCATCGGTGGCATCCGCTTCGACTTCGTCTTGAAGGTCAAGTTCGACGCGGTCGAGATCGGCACCATCGCGGTGCAGTTCCGTCAAACCGAACAATTTGATCAATTCGTCGGCCCGCGCGGTGCCGGTCGATGTGACCCAGAGATCGAGGTACAGGTAGCTATCTTCGACGTATGAATGGCGAATAAACGGGCGGATATTCACCCGCCGCGCCCGTGGATAATGTCGGTCCGTCCAGATTTTCTCGCGGCCAAGTAGTTCGTTCGCGGTCGCCTGCACAGATTCATTTAGTTCGTGCGGAACGGCGAGGCGATACATCACGCGACGGGGAACCGCCGTCGATTTCGGATCGATGGCTTGTGCAGAAACGAGTTGAAAGCCTTGCGGGGCACACGTGTTGATAGAATCGCGAACCGAATAGATATTCAGCGGTCGTTTGAGTTCGAGTTCGACGACTTCGTTGTAACCGGCAACGCCGAGGGGCAGCGAAAGTGCGAATACCCACCGTGGGGTCGGGTGGAAACCGTTCGTCATTGCAAAGGGAACTTCCGCACGTCGCAACATGCGTTCGCAGGAACGCATGAGGTCGTGGTGGCTCAGCAGTCGTAAGTCGCCGATTTTTTGAAACCGGAACCGGATTTTTTCGCCTACCATCAGGGTGTTGGGAACTCGATCGCGCAGCATCGGGGCAATGTTAATATCGCCCATTTTGCGCTCCGAGGAACCCCCTCCGGCCGCTGTCCCCGCAATCGATGCCACAAAAATAAGCAGTTGTCGCCGAACGGCCGTTGATGGCGGTGTTCGGACTGCGTTCTCGGCGGTTTATCGATCGACTGTATCGGGAAGCAAGCGGCGCAAGTGTTCTCTTAAGTATGTTGTGACTTCGCGGGCCGATTCCATTTGCAAGGCATCGTCGGCGACCCGCTTGGCATCC